>DATIPQ010000104.1 GCA_035471785.1 Acidobacteriota bacterium | reverse complement strand
TAGGCATCCAGTTCGGTGCGGATGCGGCGGGTCAGGCTGTCGGCGGTGAAGGGCTTCTTGATGAAGGCCGTGCCGGCTTTGAGGACCCCCTGACGGGAGATGGCCTCGTCGGAGTAGCCGCTCATGAAGATGATCTTGGTTTCGGGCCAGCGGGAAGAGAGCGTGTTGGCCAACTCTTGGCCGCCCATCTGGGGCATCACCACGTCGGTAAGCAGCAGATCGATGGGTTTCTTGTGCTGTTCAGCCACTTCCAGCGCCTGGCGCCCGTCGCGTGCCAAAAGCACCTCATAACCCTGCATCTCCAGCACCTCGCAGATCAGCTCGCGCACGCCGTCGACGTCGTCGACGACCAGAATCGTCTCTCCGCCCGGACAGCTTCGTTCGCCGGTATGGCGCTCTTCGCTGGAAGATCCGGCGCGTTCTTGGCGCGAAGCCGTGAGAACGCCGGAAGCCATGGCGGTCAAGTGCGAGGCCTTAGGTCTGAAATCCCGCTTACGGGCCAACCGGCTGCTAGCAGAGCCGGTAAAGAGCTCCCCGAGGCTTCGAGGGGGTTCTTGAGAGATTTCTATGGTCGAGTTCATACCTCTTATTACGAAAAGCTGTAGCCAACATTCACCAGCGCAGACATCCCCAAACGAATACCTGGAAGCCGCGCCGGCCACCTGGATGCGAAAAAAACTGTATCAGACGAAAACGAAGGTCGGCGAACAAGAGCGCGTCGAAATCCAACCCGTGGCAGCATCAGCGACCCGCGCCGATTATAGGCCAACCGCAGTTCTAACGAAAGAGGTGGTGCGAACCCCTCACTCTGATTATGCCCAAAAGCGGACTCTTGCAGGTCAGTTTTTCTTCTCTTTCTCGGTGGCCAAGGCCTCGTAGTACTGTTCGACCTTGCGGCGGTACTGAGGCGGCGCCTCGTCCGGATTGGTGAGGCGCAGGGGCTCACCCGAAGCCTCCAACAAGGCCCGGTTGATTTCAAGTTCAAGCTGCTGTAGCCCCTGGATAACCTGGGCCCGCAGGCGGGCTAGCTCTTCGGGATCGGAGAAGAGCTTCTCAGGATCGAAGCGGCGCAACTGGCGCGTAACGTCGTTGATCTCGCCGTCGAGGCGGTTTTGTCCGCGCAGCAAGTCGCGCACTTTGTCGAGGTCGCGAACCCTCTCCGAGATCTCGCGTCCGATGGCGCGTGGATCGATTCCGCTGGAGGCGGAAGACCCCGCCGAACGGGCGACACCCTCCTGTTGGCCGGGACTCTGAGGATCTCCTGAACCGCGGCCCTGGCCCTCGCCTTGCTCAGCAAGCTCGCCTGGGCGTTCCGTACGGCCTTGGCCGGGCCGCTCCCCGGGCTGGCCTTCTCCGGACTGCTGCCCCTGACGGCCTTGTTGTTCCTGTTGCCGGCCCTCTTGGCCGGGACGCTGGCCTTCTCGACCGTCCCCTTGCTGCTCTTCACCGGGCAGGCGACCCTGCGAGTCGCCTTCTTGTTGTTCTCCCTGTTGGCCTTGTCGTCGCTCTTGGCCTTCCTGCTGGGCGGCTTGGGCGCGCTCTCGCAGCGACTCAAGGTCCTCGATGGTGGAGGCCAGCTCGCTTTGAGCCTGGCGCAACCGTTCGAGCGGGTCTTGCCGGTTGCCGCTGCCCAGCGCCTGCTCGGCCTCAGAGACTTTCTCGGCCACCCGCTCAAGATCGCGCGTCACAGCCTTCTCCAGCGTTTCAGCCTGCTCGTACATCCCCCGCTCAGAGAAGCGTTGGGCGCCCGACATCTGGTCGGTGATGCGCTCGTCTTCGATATCGATGGCGGCGCTCTTGAGTTGCTTGGCGGCTTCGGGTTCCTGCGAGGTCATCTGGCGGGCGGTGGCATGCAGGTCGCTTTCCAACTGCATGACGTCTTCCAGGGCTTCCTGCTGCTGGCGTCCCAGTTGGCGCCGTTTGTCCAGGAAATCCTGGTCGATGCTGCCGCTCTCCAGTTGCTCCCGCAATTGCGACGTCTTCTCTTCGATATCCCGTTGCTTATCCAGCAGCTCACGGGCCTGTCGATTCAGCTTCTCGACCGTGCCTTCGCGCTGTTGGCGGCGATGGCGGTCGAGGGCCTTCTGGGCTTTCTCCAGGCGTTCAAGGGCCTGCTGGGAACGCATCTGCTGCTCGCTGGACGTTTGACTGCCTTGCTGCGATTGGCGCATTTGGCTGGCCGCCTGACGCAGGTCGCGGGCGATCTGGTTGAGTTGCGGGTCAGGCTTCTCGCGTGAGAGCCGTTCCAGTTCGCGGGCCAGTTTCTCGGCCTCCTCGATCAACTGCTGCTGACTCGAGGAACCGCCCGAACGGGAGCGTTGGGCTGCTTGCCGCTGTTGCCGCTCCGCTTCTTGCTGCTGGCGCCGGGCCAGATCCTTGAGCTTCTCCAGAGCTTCGTCGAGAGCCTCTTCGCGCCTCTGGGTGCGGTTCTGCTGAAGGGTCTCGTACTGATTCTTCTTCTGGTCCAGCTCAAGGTCGACCAGGTCGGCCAATTCCTCGGGAGAAGCCGCCGGGGAACCTTCGTTGCTCATCGAGATCTGGATCTCGTTGAAGAGCGATTCGGCCCGCAGCAGGTTCTGGTAAGACTTCTGCTCTTCGGGAAGCGCGTCCTGAGTATTGAGTTCGTTGAGGAACTCGTGAGCCGGCCCCATGTGCTGGATGGCCTGCTGCAGGTACTGCACCATCTTCTGAAAGCGCTCATCGCTTGCGGCCGCCAACCGACGCTGAATGCGCTCGACGATGGTCTGGGCCTGGATGGACAACTGCTGCTGGATCAAGGCCAGCGTCTGGCCGTTTTCTTCCAGCTCGTCAGGTGGAATGCGCTCGCGGTCGCGCTCGATCTTGAAGGTGGCGGCGATGATCTGCTTCTGCTGGCGGGCCAGCTGCATTTCCTGGTTCTGCTGTCCCTGCTGGCCTTGCTGTTGAGCCTGGCGGAACTCTTTCTCGTAGGGCTCGACCTCAAAGAAGTAAATGTCGGTGGCGGCGCTGCTGACGGCGTCGGAAGCCTTGGCGTAATAGGAGATAAAGTCGCCGGGGATGAGCTCGAACTCCTCCATAAAGAAGGTATGCGAAGTGGTCAGCGAACGGCTGCCGCGACGGTAGTCGAGCTTCAGTTCCTGTTCGGGATCGCCGTTGACCGAGTAGAAGAGGGACAGTTTAGCGATCCCGTAGTCGTCTTCAGCCTTCAGTTCCAGATAGACCTCTTCCAGGTTGGTGACCTTGCGGTCGCGTCCCGGCTCGGTGAAGGTGAGCACGGGCGGCTGGTCGATCAGAGCCTGAATGAGAAACTCGTCGGAGGCCGTGTGGGAGACGCCTTCCAGATCGGTGACGTGGATGCGGTAGAAGTCGTCCGATGCCACCTTGAGGCTGCCGGTGAGCAAATTGGGCTCTGGCATTTCCAGGGCGATTTCTTGGCCCGAGTCGAGCTTGATGAGGCCCGCCGACACCGGCTGGTCGGTGCGGATGGCGAAGTGGGCCACCGTGCCCGTGAGGGCCTGGATGTCGCCTTCGTCCTCGAGGATGACCGCATCCAATCCCGAATAGGCGGGGAACTGCAGCTCGATCTTGAATTCCGTGACGTGGGGCACTTCCGAGACTTCGATGCGGTGTTCGTCGGAGCGGATGCCGCCGGCTTCGACGTAGTAGTTGAAGGGGTCGCGCACGTCGAAGAAATAAAAGACCGACTGGCTGGAATCGGACTCGGCTTCCATGACTGCCTCGTCCCAGTTGGGTTCGCCGTCGTACTGGACGTAGATACGCACCTGATCGGCGTTGAATCCGTTGAGGGAGGCCCGCACCTCAAGGTCGGAATGCTTGGCGATCTTGGCCGAACCCGGCGAGACGTCGATGGAATAGAGCACCGTCTTGGGGTCATCCAGCAGGCCCAACAGCTTGGAGAGACTGAAATTATAGGCAGCCGGGCCGCTCATGAAGAGGGCAAAAAACACCAGCAAAGCGGTGGCCAACCCGAGCAGCGAGGAGAGGCTGGTGCGCTGGAAGTAGAAGCGCGGCTGGGGAATTCGGCGGAACTTATCCTCGGCGTCTTTTTGGATGAGTTGGCGGATCTCGGGATGGACTTTGCTCGCCTTGTCCTCAGAGAGCTGAACAGCCGTGGAGAGGCGCTCGCGAAGTTCAGGGTTGCGTTCTTCCAGAAAGCGCGCCACCTGACGACGGGAAGGAGGCCTGAAGGTGGGGGCCAGGAAATAGCGATAGAGCAAGAAAAAGACCAGCAACGATCCGGTCAGGCGCACCCAGAAAAGAGCATCGTCGGAGAAATTCGACTGGGCCAGCAGCAGGCTGGCGATCAGCGATCCGGCCAACACCGAGACGACGATGATGGCGGCTCCTTTGAGCAGACGCTCGAGTTGTAGCTTGCGGCGGATGCGGGAAAGGGTCTTGCTCAGCATGTTGTCACCTTCTTGATCTTCGCGCGCCTTTCAGTTAAGCGGTTACGGTGCGCTTGACGACCGTGCGGTTGGCGATAAGGGCTTCCAGAGCGAAAACGCCGGTTGCCAGTAGTATAAACAACCACCACAGCGACTGCTGCTCCTCACGGTCTTGCACTTGTTCCTGCACAGGTTGATCCTCTTGCGCCCGCGAGCGGGCCGGCACGAACACGGCCAGAAAATCGCTTTCTTCCACCGCCGACAGGTCGGACTCGAAAGGAGGCGGATTAACGGCCATCCAGTTGGTGGTCTTGTTGCGGCGGATCTCGTAGTGTCCCGGCTGGGTCAAGCGGATGAAGTCGGGACGCTGGGCGTCCAGCCCCAGCACCCGCCGTCCCGAGGGATCCAAGACTTCCAGGTTGCCGGCGGCGGCCTCCAGGTCCTCCCCGGATTCCGACAGGCCCAGCGATTGGTCGACCAGGGCCGAGGCGGGGCGGTTGCTCCAGCGGGTGGCGTAATGGGCGGCGGCCTGCCAGAAGGGGACGAAAGCGCTGCGCAGCGGAAAGTCGCTCCACACCGCGTCCGGATTGGAGGCCATCACGATCAGCCGTCCCGGATGCTCGGGCGGCAGTTCGGCCAGGGCCGCCGAGCCTTCGCTGAAACGGGCGAAGACAACGGCATCCTCGATGGGCTGCATCTCCCAGTAGCCGAAGAACTGGGTGCTGCTCAAGGCCCCCTGGTAAACGTCCTGAAAGATGGTGAAGACGGGATGCCGCCAGTTGATCTCGGTCATGGCGGTGAAGGAGCGCCCGCCCCCTTTGACGAAAGTCCGCTCTCCGATGCGGACGGGCAGCAAATGTCCCCATTCCCGGTTGTAGGCCTCAGGACGGACGTCGTTGCCCAAGGTCACGATGACGCCTCCTCCAGCCTGCAGGAAGGCCTCGATGCGGTCGGCCTCAGGAGGAGTGGGAAGATTGTTGAGGATGAGCAGCGGCGTGGTCGTAGGGTCGAGCTGGAGATTGCCCAAAGACTGCTGGGAGCGCACCTGGTAGGCCAGGTTGTCTCCAGCCTGCAGGGCCTGCCGCAAGAAGAATCCGGCGCGGCCGGGTCCGTTGACCAGCAGGATGGTGCGCGGTTGGCGCCTCTCCACCACGAAGTAGTGCGTGTTGTCGGCGGCCAGGCCGTCGTCGGCTTCAGCCACGATGCGTCCTCGGGTGACGCCGTCTTCCACCTCGAAGGGGTCTAGAGTCACCAGCGCCCCCCCGCCCTCGTCGGTAGCGAAGTCCTGGCTTTCCACCAACTGCCCTTCCAGGAAGAGCTTGAGGCTTCCCTGAGCGGCGCGGGGCGGCGAGGTGGAGACGCGCACCAGAATGGGGCTGGGATAACGGTCGCCGAAGACGAAGCGGTCGAGACGGGTCTGCTCGATATACAGGTTATAGGTCTCGGCGCCGACGTTCTCGATCTCCACCGTGATCTCGGGAGGAGCTTTGAAGCTGGTATCGCCGGCCAGTCCCTGGCGCTGCAGATCGGTGATCAGGTAGATCTGCTTGCGTCCGTTGCCGGCGTCCCTGAGCTGTTCGGCTGCCAGCCGCAAGCTTTCGCTGAAGGAGGTCGACTCGTAGGAAGGTTTGACCAGACTGTCAAGCGCCTCCAGCAGCGGTTGGGGCGAGCTTTCCCAGGTGGTAAGCACTTCCACGGCACCGCCGAACTGCATCAGCATGCCTTCCTCGCCTTCTCCCAGCGACTCGATTTTGTCGCGGGCCGCCTGCAAGGCCTGCTGCCAGACCTCTGTCTGGGAGACGCTCATGGAACGGTCGATGAGAACCACCACCGAGCGCGAGGCCAGCGGATTGTCGCGAGAGAGCCAGGCGCTGGTCAAGACCGGACGCGCGAAGGCCAGCGCCAGCAGCACAATGCCCAGGCAACGCAGAGCGAGCAGCAGCAGGTAGCGCAGTTGGCGGCGGCGGGTCTCCTTGACAGGCAGACGGCGCACGAACATGAGCGAGGCGAAGGAAAAGCTGGTCTTGCGCTGCTTCTGAAACAGATGCAGGAAAATGGGTACGGCGACGGCTGCGGCGCCGAGCAAGAACCAGGGATTGAGAAACTGCATAACCTCGCCTTCGTTGCTACATCTCTCGGGCGCGCACGGCCAGATAACGGCGCAGGGCGCGGTCGAGGGGTTCTTCGGTGTTGATCAGTTGGTAATCGATGGACTGCCCGGCGCATTCCTTGCGCAAGCCCTCGATGTGTTCCTCGAGCAGGTCCAAATAGTCCTGACGCGATTTGGCGGGATCATAGGGAGCCTTCTCCTGCGTCTCCATGTCCTCCAGCGTGAGCGTCTTGTCCAGCGGCAACTCCAGCTCCACCGGGTCGAGCAGGTGAAACAAGATGAGGTCGTTGCCGCGGTGATGGAAGAAGCGCAGCGCCTTGGAGACCTCGTCCACGTCCTGGTAGAAGTCGCTGATCAACACCACCAGGCTGCGTTTCTTGATCAGTCCCGCCATGGCGTCCAAAGCGGCTCCGATGTCGGTCTGTCCGCCCGGCTCCAGATGCTCCAGCCGCTTGAGGACCTGCAGGAACTGGCCGCTGCGGCTGCGCGGAGGCAGAAAGGAGCGGATCTTGGAATCGAAGACCATGAGTCCGGCGGCGTCTTTTTGCTTGACGGCGAAGTGGGCCAGAGAGGCCGCCAGATAACGCCCGTAATCGAGCTTGCTGACCTTGTGGCTGGAGAAGGTCATGCTCCTGGAAGTGTCGAGAAGCAGGTGGACGCGGGTATTGGTCTCGCCCTGGAACTTCTTGACGTAGAAGCGGTCGCTGCGGGCGTAGACTTTCCAGTCGATACCCCTGATGTCGTCGCCGGGGGTGTATTCGCGGTACTCCATGAACTCCAGGCTGAAGCCGTGGTAGGGAGACTGGTGCAGTCCGGCTATGAAGCCCTCCACGACCGTCTTGGCCAAAAGCTGCAGGTTATTGATCTCGGCCAGGACCGAAGGATCGATGAACCTGTTCTCCATCACCCGAGCCATTTGCTTCGCAACTCCCAACTGCCGGCAATCAACTCGCAAAGGGAGATTGCTGCCGGCGTCTTCTGGTTATCTTTTCAAATTTATTGACTCACATCCCCGAACCGGGCTGTTCCACGCTCTTTCCCAGGCGCTCGATGAGGTCGTCGGTCGTGACTCCTTCAGACTCGGCGTGGAAATTGATGAGCACGCGATGGCGCAGGACGGGCTTGGAGAGGGCCAATATGTCTTGGCAGGCCACGTTGTAGCGTCCTCTCAGCAGCGCCCGCGCCTTGCCCCCCAGGATCATGAACTGGGCCGCCCGCAGACTGGCGCCGTACTGTACGTACTTGTCGATGAAGTCGGGGGCCAGCTTATCCCCGGGACGGGTGGCCCGGGAAAGCCGCACGGCATAGCGCGTGACGTCCTCGCTGGCGGGAACGGCCCGCACCAACCGCTGGAAGCGCAGGATGTCATCCCGTTCCAGTACTTTCTCAATCGACTCGGGAGGTTTCCCGGTGGTGCGGTCGACCACTTCCATCTCTTCATCTTCGCCCAGGTAGTCGATGATGATGTTGAACATGAAGCGGTCCATCTGAGCCTCGGGCAGCGGATAGGTGCCCTCCAACTCGATGGGGTTCTGGGTGGCCAGCACCAGAAAGGGCATTTCCAGCTTGTAGGTCTCGCCCAACACCGTCACGCTTTTTTCCTGCATGGCCTCCAGCATGGCGGCCTGGGTCTTGGGCGGCGTGCGGTTGATTTCGTCGGCCAGGATCATGTTGGCGAAAATAGGGCCGGGGACGAAGGTCAGGTTGCGCCTGCCGGTGTCGGGATTCTGCTGAAGGATCTCGGTCCCGGTGATGTCGGCGGGCATCAAGTCGGGCGTGAACTGAATGCGGTGGAAGGTCAGGCCCACAGTTTCGGCGATACACTGCACCAACAGGGTCTTGGCCAGTCCCGGCAGTCCCGTGATGAGCGAATTGCCCCCCGTGTAGAGTGCGATGAGCACTTGTTCGATGATTTCGTCCTGCCCCACGATCACCTTGCGCAATTCGGTCAGCACGCGCTCCTGCGACTCGACCATGTCCTTGATCTGGGAGGCCATATCGGACAGCGGCTTGTCAGACGAGTCCGTCCGGGGCGGGGCCGTACCGGCTTGAGACGAGTCAGCCGCCTCGGAGTGCTCTTGAGTTGCCGTCGTGTTGGGTTCCAGGGCCATGTATTTCTCCGTCCTAAGTTATTCGGTTTTTCAATGCGTCAGCGCGTACATCACGAAGTTGACGCCGAACTTGTAGGCTTCGTTTGAATATTGGATGGGAGTGAAGCTCTCGTGAGACCATTCCCAGTAGTCACCGATGTCATTGTTCCAGGCGGCCACCGCCTGCAGGCGGCCTTCATCGTCATGCATTCCGTAAAAGGTGGGCCGTCCGGGTACCCGATAAGGCGCCGGCAGATCGAGCGATTCGATGTTGTAGAAGCAACTGAAGACCGGGTCGGCCAGGGTCAGCTCGCGGAAGGCGCGGTCCGGGTAGATTCGGCGCATATTGTCGAAGAGCACCCGCAACTCTGACGTGCCCCGGAAGTCGTCGAAAAGTATGAACCCGCCCCGATCGAGATACTTGCGTACGTTCTCGACCTCGGATTCAGTCGCATCCCAGAATCCGGGTTCGGAGACGTAGACGAAGGGATAGTTCATGATTTCAGGGTCGTGCATGCGCAGCACTTTGAAGGACTTGGGAGTCGTCTCGATGCTGGTCAGTTCTCCCAGAATGTTGAGGAAGTTCTGCTCGGCTTGAGGATAGTCGTGCCTCCAGGGAGGCACGAATCCGCCGCCGGTCCAGCCGCCCAGCATGTAGCCGTTGTATTGCAGCCGCACGAACTGGAAGAGACTGAGGTCGTGCGGATCGCGGTTGCCGGCATCGTCGCCACGCGTGGCGGGAAGCAGGGCCAAGGCCGCTGCCAGCACACCCAAAACGGTGAGAAAGAGCGCTCGTTTCATGGCTTGACCAACTCCAGCAGCAACTGCTGCGCCTCGACGTAGCTTGGGGCGATCTCCAGCGAAAGCAGCACCTGGCGCTTCGATTCCTCCAGCTTTTCCTGCAGGAAAAGCGCCCGCGCCAGCCCATAACGGGCGCCGGCCATGTCGGTCGGCTCCAGGGCCAGCAGCACCCGGTATTCGCGTTCCGCGAGTTCTCCTTCTTGACGGCTCAAATAGAGTCCGGCCAAAAGGCGATGCACGTCCTGGCGCAGCGGGTCGGCGTACATCGCTTCTTCCAAAATCTCGATGGCTTGCTCTTCTTCCCCCTTATCGGCTAGGAGCCGGCTTAACTCAAGGGCCGTGTCGGCCCGCTTGGGATTGACGCGCCACCAGCGCATCAACAGTTCGGCCAGATCATCTGAGCGCCCCTGAGTGCGGTAGAAATCAGCCAACAGATGGTAAGGACTGCCGGCCCCGGAATAGGAAGGGAAGATTTCGATGGCCCTTTGCAGAAGCTCTTCAGCTTCCTGGTGGCGGTCTTCCTCGATCAGCCGCTGTCCCGTTCTCAAGAGCAGAAAGTAATTGGAGGGATTGTCGGCCAGCGATTCGTGCAACTGGCCGATGTCGGCCTGCATGAGGACGCGGGCCTGGGAGGAATCCTGCTGAGGACGCTCGAGCTTCTCCAGCAGGGGATCGAGTTGCTGGGCCATGGCCTCCTGGAACTCGCTGTCCACCTGCTCAAGGGTTTTCCCCAGAACCTGCTCGAAGACTTCGGCGTCGGTCTTGTCATCGGCGTAGGCCAGCAGCATCTGGCGGATCTTGGCGAAGCCGTAGCGTTCCACCAGGAACTCGCACAGCCAGCCGGCCTGCTGGTAGCTGATTTGGATCTGCAGTGCGTTCTTGGGCCTCTGGAAGCCGTCGTTGAGATCCTTCAAGGGAAGCAGCTCACCCTCGCGGTAGGCCTCGATGTATGTCAGCGAGATGGCGTCGCCCCAGCCCGGGAAGGGCAGCCGCTCCTCCATCATCGAAAGGCCCTCCGTGAACCAGCGGGGCACCTTCTGGTCGCTCATGGAGAGGGCCACCACGTGGGCCACCTCGTGCCACAAGGTCGACCCCCAGTGGAACTCGCCGCGCTGGCGGGCCGAAGGGGAGTCCATGGCGACGACGCGTCCGATGGCCACGCCCAGAGCGCCCAATCCCGGCATGCCCAGGGCCCGCACCGCGAAGTCCTCGTGATCGGGGTACATCTCGAAAGTATAGCGTCCCTCGATCTGATGCTGGTACTTCTCTTCCAGTTCCTCCAGACAGCGCTGCAGCAGGCTCATCACGTAAGGTTTGAGCACTTCAGCTTCGTCCTTGCGCAGGCGGATGCGGAAGTGTTCGGACTCGAATTCGGCGAAGCGTTCCCAACTGTCCACCAGGCGCAAGGTGTTGACGGTCCAGATGTTGAAGGGATCGTTTTCGTAGGCCCGCTCCAGCACCCGGCGTCCCTCGTCGTCGCCCAGGCGCAGCAGGTTCAGCCCCAGGGCCGCCAGAGCCGACCATTGTCGCGGGTTGAGGCGGATCGCTTCGCGAAAGAAACCGTCTGCCTCGACCATGCGCCGCTTGAGCACGGCGGCCTCGCCTAAAGCCTCGTAAAGATCGGCGTTGTTGGGATTGATCTCCAGAATGCGGTCGCGGCGTTTCTCGTACTTTTCACTCTCGCCCCTGAAATAGAGCATGGAAGCTTCCTGCTCGAGCAGGGGCAGATAGTTCTTGTTGACCCCGAGCCCGCGCTCGATGAGCTGCTCGGCTTCTTGCCAACTGGCCGCCGAGATGGCCCAGGCGGCCTTGAGTCCTATGGCGTGCAGGTTGTCGGGATCGGCCGCCAGAGCCTGTTCCACCAACTGGGCGGCCGAAGGTTTGCTTTGAGTCTTATGAGCTTGGGCCAGTCCGGCCAGAGCGGCGGCTGCCTCTTTGGAATCGGGCTCGGCCAACTCCAGGGCTTCCTTGAAAATGTCCTCGGCTTCGGCCGCGTTGTACTTTTCAAGGTAGAGGCGGCCCCAGTCGAGGTAAAGGGAGACAGGGGCTTCCCCCAGCTCGGCGGCTTGAAGATAGATGTCGTTGGCTTGGCGCCAGCGGTCCAGATGCCAGGCGGCGAAGGCGGCCTGCGCCAATTCGCCGGGAGTGCTCAGGCCGCCCAGATCCAGCAAACCCAGCAGGCGCCGAGCCGTGGCATCGGCTTCCTGCAAGCGTCCGCGGCGGCGTTCCAGCTCCAGACGCAGACGCAGTTCATGGGGGTCGTTGGTGGACTTCTCGAGCAGCAAGTCCTCGGCCTTGCCGTAACGGCCCTCCATCATCCACTGACGGGCCTTCAGGGCGTCTTCGCTGATCTGGGCGCGGAGGGGCCAGCCCAGCATAAGAAAAACGGCCGCCATTAGAGCCGCAGAGCGGGCGAGCGTCAGCTTGTCAAGTCGTTTAAGCATGTTGTGTCAGGGGCGGCCTCTCGACGCCCCGTTGTCTTCAGCCGGTCTCCCTTACTTGGACCGTATTCCATTGGACGGCACTCTATTGGACGGCGGGTCACCGCCCTCGGGTTCCGATTCTGCTTCTAATTCCTGGATGCGCCGGTTGAGCTGAGCCAATTCCACCAGCAGGGACTCAAGCTTCGTGTAGTACTCGTCGGAGGGCAACTCGCTCTTCTGAAACTTGAGGGCCTCGATACGGCGCTCTATGGACATGCGTTCCTCGGCCAGCCGACGCGCCTCGACGTTGCGGTAGGCTTGCTCGGGGGGTTGGGAAAGGTAGGCGATGGAGGCCAGCAGGTTGGCCCCGGAGACTTCGACCGCGGCATTCTCGTCCTCGTCTTCGCCTTTGGAGCCCAGCACCGTCGAAGTCTGGTCGACTAACAGGGGGTGTTCGGTGCGGATGCGGTTCTCCTCTTCGAACCAGTCCTTAATCTTACGATCGGCGTAGTAATAGGCCTCCAGCAGGGAAACCTTGCCGTTCTTGTCGCTGTCGGCCTCGGGACTTTGAGCCGACTCCAGGAAAAAGGACAAGAAAAGGGGCGGGTACTTCTCGCGCTCGCCGCGGGTGGCGGTAACCACGACCCGGTCCTTCCCGGAGAGCGCCGCCGCCAGGCCGCCGCTGGAGTTGGTGGCGATCACCAGAAAAGCCCGTCCGCCGGGCATGGTCCCCAGCGTCTCGACCAGGTCTTCGCCGGTCAGATCGGGGCCCCTGATGTTGAACTTGTAGGTTCCGCGGTTGACGTTGGCGTGGCCGACCAGGAAGAGCCAGAGCTCGTCTCCTTCTCTTTGTCGGGACGCGACTTCCTTGAGGCGCGCCAGGATAGCGTCGCGGCGGACTTCGCGGCCGTCCAGGCTGAGCACCTGGGCCGAGCGGCCCTGGCGAAAGGTCTCTTCCAGACCCTGCGTCCACTTGGTGAAGTTCTCTTCGTACTCGGGCAGGCCTCCGAGTCCGTGGATGATGACGGCGGTGGTATCGGCCCGCAGAGGAGAAAGCGAGAGCCAGAGGAGGGCAATGAGCGCCGCCCAGGCCGTGCGGGCTAAAGCGGCCCCTCCAACCCCGTTCATGGAATCGACTCGTCTCATGCTCAGATCGCACCCTGGCGCTTGCGCAACACCCACTCGGATCCCGCCAGCGCCAATAGCAGAAGCAGATTGATGGGCATGTCCCAAAGCGGCTTGACCTCGACCACCGAGGCCGTGGAAGGAGTGTAGACAATCTCCTCGGGCAGGTCGTCGACTTGAGACAAACTGTAGTAGTTTCCTCCCGTTTCCTTGGCCAGCTTGCGCAGGAAGTCGGTCTTGCGCACCGGATCGAAGTACTCGCGGGCGCCTCCCGCCGCAATAAAATGGGCCGAGGCCGTGCCATAGTCCCGGCCTTCCTGAGAACGGCTGCGCGCCCTGACTCTGATCTCGTGAAGGCCGTCGCTTTCGGGAGTAAAAGTGGCCCGGTAAACGCCCTCTTCCTGAGAGTCCCACTGCAGAGGGATGGTCATGACATTGCCGTCCGGCGCCTGGATTTCGGCTTCCGCCTGGGCGTCGTTGATGGCCCGATAGGCCCGGTCGCGCACTTCGGCTCTGATCTGCACGGGTTCGGAGCTGGAATAAGATTCGCGGTCGGTCTCCACCGTCACGGGATCTTTGGCCGTGGAAACCAGCCAGCGCATCAATTGGCGCCAGAAGGTCTCGTGGCTCTGATCGTCGACTTCCTGCTGCATCTGCCACAGCCAGGTCGAGCCGCTGGTCAGGGCCAAACCCTGGCCCCGTCCGAAGCGCTGAAAGACCAGCAGAGGACGCTGGCCGCGTTCCGCGGCGGGAGACACTTGGGCCAGAACCACGGCGCCCGGCTTGGTCTGACCTACCGGATTCCAGTCGGCCAAGAGGGGCAATTCACCCCATTTCTCGGCACTGTCCGCCCCGGCCGCCATCAACTGCATGGCCGGATGGCTTTGGCCGAACTGGGTGAGTCCGGCCTGGCCCGGTCCTTGGCGGTAAAAAGCTGAGGCGCGCAGGCTTTCGCCTTGATCATCCTGCAACCAAACCGGCAGAACGGCTTCGATGGGCGTGTTGCGGTAGGCGCCGGCCTGGAAGCTCTTGCTGCCGCCCAGCATCAAGAAGCCTCCTCCGCGTTGGCTGACGAAGTCGCGCACCAGTTCCATCTGGTTGAAGGTGAAGAACGACGACTCCAGGCTGCCCAAGATGATGGCGTCGTAAGAAAAGAGGTCCTCGCGCTCGGTGGGAAATCCCGAAGCCAAGGTCGATTCGCTTTCGATGCCCTGCCGGTAGAGCTTCTTGCGGGCCATCCGCAACAAGGTTTCCAGGCGGATGTTGTCGTCTCCCCGCAGGGCCTGGCGGATGAACTTGAATTCCCAACGGGGGTGGCCCTCCACATAAAGGACGCGGGGCAGCCGGTTCTCGACTTCGACCAGGGCGGTGCGCTGGTTGTTCTCGGTAATCTCTTCGCCCTGCAAGGGCTGGACGCTGAAGTGGTAGCTCTTCAGGCCCTCCGTCTGGGGCCGGATCAACACTTCCACAGTGGTGTTCTCAGCATCGCGGGGCAGATGCACCACGCGGCTGTCTACGAGACTGTTGCCCTCCCGCACCTGAAGCTCGGCCCTCGACCCTCCGAATCCGCTGTGGCGCAAGGTGACGCGGGCCGCCGCCGTGGTTTCGGGAAGCAAGGTGCGGGGTGCGCTGACCTGCACGATCTCGACGTCCTGGGAGAGTGCCTCCGGCCCGACCCCCACGGTATGGACGGGAATCTTGCGGGCCTTCAACTCGGCCAGCGTCTGCGAGAAATTCCGCGAGGAAGTGTCGGCCCCGTCGCTGAAGAGCACGATGCCGCCCAAGGGCAGGTTCCGGGTTTCCGAGAGGACGGTGGAAAGACCGGCTCCGATGTTGCTCTGATTGCCGTCGAAGGTGGGGTGGACTCCCTCCTCCTGACGCTGGGCCCGTGCGTCGAAGGCATAGCGGCGCAGGAAGAACTTCTCGTCCAGAGCCTGCATGAATTCCGAGTCTTGGCCGATCTTCTCGATCACCTCATCGCCCCGCCGTTTTCCGGTTTGGGCCTCGGTCAGCCCCATGCTCAGCGAATTGTCCACTACCACCGCCAAGAGGTTCTCTTTGGGCTGCAAGGTGGTCAGAACCAAGGCGGGACGCGCCAAGACGAAAGCCAGCAGCATGAAGAAGGCGGTTCTCAGCGTCAGCAGCGCCCATCCGGTTCTCCGTCCCGGTCCGGTCATCCACTGGCTTCGGTAGAGCCAAAAGAGCAGGGCGGGAATACCCAGCAGCAGCGCCGGCCAGATCCAGATCGGCCATCCCGACTGCAGCGAGAATTCGCCGTTGCCGAAGTAGAAGGGTCGATATTTCAAGAAGAAGGCAAAGATTTCTTCCATAGACTTTCTGGCCCCTCTTTAACACGTGGAGGCCCCGGCCGGGTTCGAGAATTGTCGTGGGCTGTCGTTTTCAACCTTTGCACCAGCCCCTGCTTGAGAAGGACGGTCGCCCTTCCATCATAACAAGCTTCCCTACCCCTTTGTGTCTCGTCCCGGCCGCCGATCCTCAATCCGCCTCGGGGGATGCAAAAAGCGGACTGCGAAGTCCTGTTGCGGGAACGGCTATGGCATTCGGCTAAGGAAAGTATTGGTGAAACTAAATATCTGTTCGCCGCGACGTTGTACATTTGCGCCCAAATGGCTTAACATAGAAGACCCGGACTCCCGATGCTGCCGACGCTTCGAATGTTGGCAAGAACGAAAGAGGGGACGCCGAACGGGGAGTTGGGCTGCTGGGCTAGAAACCCACGCCGGTCCGAATCACGGCGTTCGCCGTTTTTGCCGCGCTAGACAGCACCAAGGACGTAACAACTCAGCCGACTATGACGACGGCGTGTTTCGCGAACCTCCGTGTACCGGAGGAGAGTCTGGAATTTAACCGGTCAACCCTTTATTCGTCATCTTTCTGGGGAGGCTCCACGCATGAAATTTAACGTTGGCGACCAAGTCATTTATCCCAACCAAGGTGTAGGCTTTATCGAAGAGGTCTGCGAGACTAGTGTTGGCGGCAACAAGTCGGAGTTTTACCGTCTGCGACTGAGTTCCAACGACTCCCTGGTGATGGTCCCTGTCGATAACGCCGAAAGCATCGGCGTGCGGCGGCTTTGCAGCGAAAAAGATCTGACCAAGCTGTTCAAGATTTTGGAAAACGGCTCGGTCGACCTGGCCCGAGACTGGAAGAACCGCTACAAGGACAACGTCGAGAAGATGATGACCGGCTCGATTTTCGATGTCGCTCAGGTCCTGAAGAATCTGCACTACCTCAGCCTGCAGAAGCCTTTATCCTTCCGCGAGAAGAAGATGTACGACCGAGCACGTCAGTTGGTCATTTCTGAGATTTCGACGGTTCGCGACGAGAATGACGAGCAGGTCGACGAGGAGCTTGAGAAGATTCTCGTCGAGGCGTGTGAACGCCTCCTGGAAGAAGAAGAGAAGGCTGAAGCCGAGGCCGAAGCCGAAACGGCTTCCGCTTAGGACAGCTTGGCCCGAGACAGAGACGAACATCAGGTATTCAGCGCCCGGCCCTCCGGGCGCTTTTTGTTTGGTGGCTTGGACGCGGACAAGCCGCCAACCCGAACGGCGCTCTTCCGTTTACAGGGTCGAGAGGACCTCGTCCACCGCTTGCAGGGTGCGCTCGATGACTTGTTGATCGTGGCTGATTGAAAGGAAGCAGGCCTCGAACTGCGAGGGCGCCAGGTAGACTCCTCGATCGAGAAGGCGGCCGTGGAAGGCGCCGAAGCGCTTGACGTCGCAGCGCTGGGCCGACGCCAGATCACGAACCGGCTGGTCGTTGAAGTAGACGGTAAACATCGAACCGCAGTGCTGCACCTGCAAAGCGATCCCATGGTCCTCAGCCGACTGCCGGATGCCTTGACACAGCTTCTCGCTGCGGCGGGCCAGTTCAGAGTAGGGATCGAGGGCCTCCAAAAGACTCAAGGTTTGCAGCCCGGCACTGACCGCGACCGGATTGCCCGAAAGGGTGCCGGCCTGATAGACGGGCCCTTGCGGAGCCACCATCTCCATGATGTCCCGCCGTCCTCCGTAGGCGCCCAGGGGCATGCCTCCTCCCAGAATTTTCCCCAGACAGGTCAAGGGCGCCTCAAGCCCGTACATCTGCTGGGCGCCGCCGAAGGCCAGTCGGAAGCCCGTCATCACCTCGTCGAATATGGCCACGGCGCCGTTCTCGGCGCACAACTCGAGGACGCCTTGCAGGTATTTCTTGGCGGGCACGATGACGCCCATGTTTCCGGTCACCGGTTCCAGGATGACGGCGCCCACCTTGCCCCGGTGCTTGTGAAAGGCCTCCTTCAAAACCTCAAGATCGTTGAAGGGAAGACTGACCGTGTGGCGGGTGAAGTCGGCCGGAACTCCAGGACTGTCCGCCATGCCCAGCGTGAGGGAGCCAGATCCGGCCTGGACCAGAAAGCTGTCGCCGTGGCCGTGGTAACAGCCGTCGAACTTGAAGATCAAATCGCGTCCGGAGAAGGCGCGGGCCACGCGCAAAGCGCTCATGGTGGCCTCGGTGCCCGAATTGACCAGGCGCACCATGTCGATGGAGGGGACCAGCGAGCAGACCTTTTCGGCCAAATCGACCTCCAGCTCGGTGGGCGCGCCGTAAGAAGAGCCGCGGGCGGCGGTCTGCTGGATGGCTTTCACGACTTCGGGGCGGCTGTGTCCCAGTATCATCGGCCCCCACGAACCCACGTAGTCGATGTACTCCCCGCCGTCGGCGTCGACTAGCCGGCATCCTTGCGCCGAGGCGATAAAGGGAGGACTGCCGCCCACCGCCTTAAAGGCTCGCACGGGAGAATTGACGCCTCCAGGCATGACGGCCCGGGCCCGCGCAAAGAGCGCTTCGGAACGGCGGCGGCTGGAAGGGGAACTGCTTTGACGTCCGTTCATGGGAAGGGCATTGTAGCGTGTTTGTCCTATCGGTTCGAGAAGGCCCTGCCCCTCGGAGGAGATCCCGGCTCGGTCGACACTTTTCCTTTATCTGCGCATCCGTTAGAATGGGAACAACGGTGAGGGAGAGATTATGATTTGCCCGTTAGTCTTGTCAGAGCGGAACTGAAAAAGGCCGCTTGGCGGGAAATGAAATCACTAGAGAAGGCACCTTCTGAGGAGGCCACCATGACTCGACGCTTCGCTATCATCTTGTTGGTGACCTTGTTGTCGGCGACTTTCGCAATGGCCCAGAAGGCCCGTTCGGGTCCCTTCGGATTGGACTTGCGAGGGCCTTTCCACCGAGGCTTCCATCCTCATCACAAGATATTCGGACACCGGTTCGGGCCGCCCAGCTTTTTCTTCGGTTCGCCGTTCTTCGCGCCCGGCTTCATCGGGGCCCCCCATTTCCGCGTTTTTCCGCGCCGGGTCATCCGTCATTCGCTGATCGGATTCGGATTGCAGGAGCGCCCATTGGCCGACCCGGACGGTTTCTACTACCGCGCCGGGCCCCGCGGCAGCGGATTCTGGTCCCATAGCTTGGGCAGCCCATACTCCTACTTCGGCCCGCCCTATTACACGCCTTATCGGTCATCCAGCTCCAGCAGCTTCGTGGAGGAATGGAAGGATCGGGATCCTCGGCGAGAAGAGCCGGTCGAGCGGCAGTTCTCTTTTTCCGATTCCTTGCTGCTGGAAGAGGGAATGAGCACCGAGCGGGTCATGGGAGTGCTGGGATCGCCCCTGGAGCGCATTCGCTTGGGAGGGCGCGAGGTGTGGAGATACAGCGGGTATTCGCTGGTGTTCGAGGATGACGCCTTAAAAGAGCTCCGCTGAGCGGGGTTTCAGGGGCCGAACAACCGGCTTCGCCCTCATTTTTTGCTTTGAACCTTGGATTATGTACTCAGGCCATCGCGGATCTGCTTTGTGCGCTTAACCGCTGATGGCAAAGGGAGGATATCGACGTGAAACGATGGATTGTGATTTTGACGGTCGCGGCCCTCTGCTTGAGCATCGCTCAGGCCGAGAACGACAAGAAGAGAGTGGCCGTGATGGACTTTGAGTTCGGCAGCGTCCAGCGCTGGTGGGACGGCAACTGGGACATCGGCAAGGGCATCGCCGACATGCTGGTGGACGAGCTGGTCAACGAAGGCACCTACAGCGTTATCGAGCGCAAGCAATTGGATACCATTCTGGCCGAACAGAACTTCTCCAATTCCGACCGCGCCAATCCCAACACCGCCGCTCAAATCGGCGTGGTTGCCGGTGTGGGTTCCATCATCGTTGGGTCCATCACCCAGTTCGGTGTGGAAAAGAAGGGGTTCGGCGTTGGCGGCATCGGCGGCAGCCTGGGCGGCTTCGGCGGCGCCAAGGTCGGCACTCAGAAAGGCAAGGCCAAGGTGCAGATCACGGCCCGCATGGTGGACGTCAACACGGCTGAGATTCTGGCTTCCATCAAGGGCGAGGGCAAGTCTTCGCGCAGCGGACTGCTGCTGGGCGGAGGCGGCGGAGGCGGCGGAGGTTTCGGCGCCGGCCAGATCTCGATGACCAGCAGCGACTTCCGCGAGACCATCCTGGGCGAGGCGACGGAAGCCGCCGTCAAGGAAGTGGCCCAAGGCCTGATCGGCAAAGCCGACCGCGTTCCCAGCGCTCCCAAGCGCGAAGTCAAGGGTCTGGTGGCTGACGCTACCGACGGAATCCTGATTCTTACGGTCGGGGCTTCCCACGGCCTCTCGGCGGGCGACGAACTGCAAGTCTTGCGCGTCGTGAGGGTGGTCAAGCACCCCACTACCGGCGAAGTCCTGCGAGAGATCACCGAACAGGTGGGAACTTGCCGGGTCACCCAGGCTGACGCCGAGTCGTCCCTGGCGACCCTGGTTTCGGGGAGCGGCGTCAAGGTTGGCGATATCGTCAAGAACTGAGCACCTGTGCCGGTATAAAAACCGCGTGGCCGGGGCGTCTCGGACGCCCCGGCTTTTTTTGTCCGCTGCAACCGGGATTGAATAGGGACCGCCTCCGGCGCGTTTTCAATAGACGCCGGACGGCCTTCACAGGGTCCTGGCCCAAAACGCGCCTGTAGAGAAGCTCTGCTATGCTGGGCGCGGGAGAATTAACATGGATGAAAATGTGTTCGACATCTCCAAGATGAAGACTCCAAAAATACCGACAAAGATGATCGGGTTGGGAATCTTGGCGATCGTATTGTTGCTGCTGGCTTTCAGCAGCTTTTATCAGGTCGAGCCCGAGCAGGAGGGCGTTGTCCTCCGCTTCGGAGAGTTTAATCGGACCACACCGCCGGGGCTGCACTTCAAGATTCCCTTGGTGGAAGAAGTCTACTTGGTTCCCGTGCAGCGCCAGCTCAAAGAGGAATTCGGCTTTCGCACCGTGGAAGCCGACGTGCGCTCGCGCTATCGGGCTGTCGATGATGAGTCGCTCATGCTGACCGGCGACCTCAACGTCGCCGTGGTGGAGTGGATTGTTCAGTATCGGGTAGCCGATTCCTACAAGTATCTCTTCAAGGTGCGCGGCCTGACCGACACCTTCCGGGCCATGAACGAGGCTGTGATGCGCAGCGTGGTCGGGGACCGCACGGTGACCGAGGTGCTGACCGTTGGCCGGCAGGAAATCGAACTGGCCGTGAAAGAGCGCCTGCAAGAGCTGTGCGACCAATACGAAACCGGGATCATCATGGACCAGGTGGTTCTTCAAGACGTCAACCCGCCTGATCCGGTCAAGCCCTCCTGGGACCAGGTCAACCAGGCCCAGCAACAGCGTGACCGCCTGATCAATCAGGCCCAGACCGAATTCAACCAGGTCATCCCGCGCGCCAGCGGCGAGGCCCAGCAAGTGATTCTTCAGGCCCAGGGTTATGCCATTGACCGGGTCAACCGGGCCCAAGGAGACGCTCAGCGGTTCAAGGACCTGGTGGCCGAGTACCGAAGGGCCCCCCAGGTCACCCGTCAGCGCATGTACCTGGAGACGATTGAAAGGGTGCTGCCCCTCTACGGCGGCAAGCTGCTGATCGACAGCGAGGCGGACGGGGTTTTGCCGCTCCTGCCCATCGACACCCTCAAGAAGGTCACCAATCCCGGCTCTCAGCCCTCGTCAGGATCGGGCGGAGGGGGAGGACAATAGCCATGAAAATTTCAGCCATTGTTATCGCCATTCTCGCGCTGCTGCTGGCCTTCGTGCTCTGGGACGGCGTCTTTGTCGTCAGCGAGGTCGAGCAGGTCATCATCACCCAGTTCGGCGATCCGGTCGGTGACCCTGTCGCCGAGCCCGGACTGCATTTCAAGCTGCCCATCATCCAGAAAGCCAACTTTTTCGACAAGCGCTTTCTGGAATGGGACGGCGACCCCAACCAGATCCCCACCCGCGACAAACGCTTTATCTGGGTCGACACCTACGCGCGTTGGCGCATTGCCGATCCCTTGCGCTTTTTTCAGCGCCTGCGCGACGAACGCGGCGCTCAATCCCGTCTCGACGACATACTGGACGGCGAAACCCGCAGTGCCATCGCCCGCCATGATTTGGTGGAAGTGGTGCGCAGCAGCAATCGCCCGCCCGACGAGATCCTGGTCGATTCGGAAGGGGAATCGGCCATCCTGGAAGAGATCAAGCGGGGACGCAACGACATCACCCGCGAAGTGCTGTCCAATGCTCAGGCCCGGGCCCAGGATCTGGGCATCGAGTTGCTCGACCTGCGGTTCAAGCGCATCAACTACGTTGAAGAGGTGCAACAGGACGTCTTCGAGCGCATGATCGCAGAGCGCGAGCGGGTTGCCGCCGAGTACCTTTCCGAAGGTGAGGGCGAGGCGGCCCGCATCCGCGGCGAAAGGGAGCGCGAGCTGCAGAAGATCCGTTCCCAGGCCTATCGCGAAGCGCAGGAGATCCAGGGAAAGGCCGACGCCGAGGCCACCTCGATCTACGCCGAGGCCTACAACCGCGATCAGGGCTTTTATGCTTTTCTCAAGAGCATGGAGATGTATGAGAAAACAGCGGGGTCAGACACCTTCTTGATCATGACCAGCGACAGCGAGTTCTTAAAGTATCTCAAGAACTCCAATCCCCGCTGAGGACTGTTCAATCGCGGCGCGGGGAATCCCCGCGCCGCGCTCCAGAAGGGGCAAGTCCGCGGCCCTAGGCCGCTACGTTGATCTTGCTGGCCAACGCCGTGTCTTTGGAGGTGATGCCGCCGGCATCATGAGTGGAGAGGTGGATCCTGACGGTATTGTAGACGTTGAACAGTTCCGGGTGATGGTTGAGTGATTCCGCCAACAGGGCCACTTGAGACATGAAGCCGAAGGCCTGCACGAAGTTGGCGAACTTGAACTCGCGGAAGAGTTTACCCTGATCGATCGTCCATCCGTCCAAAGAGGAAAGCTGCTCTTGGATTTCGGAGTCGGAAAGCTTTTTGCTGTCTGTCATTTCAACCTGTCCTTTATTTCAATTCTCTGCTCATCTTTTCACTAGACGCGATGTTCCGCCGCCTGTCTAGGGCGGCGGAGAGGAAACTGTAACACAAAGCCTGTCGTGTGCCTCTGCCCTGGGAGCGATAGGCGCCGAAAAAGGCCTTCGGCAAACGCACAAGAACATGCTCACATCGTCTTGAAACTGCTGCATTCTGAGAAACTTGCAAACTGTATTGAGGTTGGTTGGCTGTAGAAAAAGTGGACAATTGACGTCTTCCTAGACTTTTTGCTCCTTCATTCAGCTTATCGTTTGCTTAAAGGCTGGAATTTGGGCATAATGAAGCACTTCGGGGCAAGGGTTAACATCTTATCAATGATTCGAACATAGCCTGAAAGGTAGGCAGATATGCAGAAGAAACGGACACGCCGCAAGGCTGCTGAAATCGAGAAGTTGCGCAATAAGATCCTCAAGATCGTCAAACGCGAGAAGGAAATCACCTTGACGAGCCTAGTCCGCCAATACGGGGCCAGCATCGGCATCCGCAATACACCCAGCGACAAGAATCTGGCCAAGCGCCAGTTGGACATTTTGGCCAAGGGACCGGACGTCGAGTTCAATCGGCAGGGTCGTGACCTGGTTGCCCGTTACGAGGGCCAAGAGGAGAAGCCGGCCGAGGCCGCGTCCGAATCCGGCGAAGCCGCTGCTCCTACACCTGTCGCTGAAGCCCTGGCCGAAGGTAACGTTCCCGCCGTCGAGCTGGATGTCATCCAGGCCTATGCCCGTCAGGTAGAGGAATTCTCCAAGGCGCTGCAGAAGCAGATCGCCACTTTGGTGCGCATGGTCGACCGGGCTAGCGCAAAGAGCAACTAAGGGATCGACTCGCCCCGGCGCCTTTGAAGGCGCCAAAGAGTTCCCAGGAGCGAGGGGCCGGCTCGGTGATGCCGGCCCTTTTTTGTTTCTTTCTTTTCCCCAGGGCTTCGAGCGGCGCCGATCACCCACCGAGCAAGGCCTGTGCAGCTCTCCTCCCGATTTCCCAACTGGCTCCCATTCCGAATCCGCCCAGGGCGGCCACCCAGAGGAAATCAGCACACTGCGGGTGGGCGCCGATGAGCGGTTCCCCGTCAGCGGAATGAGTGCGAAAGCAGGCCCTGATGGCGCTGGGCGGACGTCCGCTCAACGAGGGCAGATGGCTCTTGAGATGCTGTTGCAAACGCTCTTCGATGTGCGGCGAGGGCGTAGTATCGAGCGATGAGTCGGCTTCTTCGTCACATAGGCTGAAGAGGAGCCCGTTTCCCTGAGGACGAAAGTAGAAATCCCTCTCCTGGTCCCATAGAAAAGGCTGGCGGGCAGAGACGTTGCCGGCTTCCAGGTGGAAGAGATGGCGCTTCTTGGGAGTCAGCGCCGGAACGGGAAGTCCCGCCAGAGAAGCGATGTGCGACGCCCAGGCCCCGGCAGCGTCGACGATGCGGGCGGCTTCGATGAAGTGACATCCCGCCCGGATTCGGAACGGACCCCGGCCCGAGATCTCCGTCACCGGCGCCGAAGTCAGCAGCCGCGCCCCCCGCTGGCGAGCCCCCGAAAGGTAGAAGTCCATCAGCCGGGCGATGTCCATGACACCGTCTCCGGGCGTGAGAAGCGCCTGCTGGAAAGCAGACCCTTCGAGTTGCGGCACCTGTTTGACGGCTTCTTGCGGCGAGATCCAGCAGGACTCGATGCCCTCATCGCCCAGCAGAGCTTGGAGGGTCGCTCGCGAACCGGTTTGGATGGAACCGCTCTCGCGGAATCCCAGGCGTTCGGCCCTTTCCTGGTAGTGCTTCAGGCTGAGGACGGTAAGCCGGCGGACCAGGGCATTGCTACCGCTCTGAAGAAGCAGCGAGGCGTTGCGGCCCGAGGAGTGCAGGCCAGGGGCTTGTTCCCGCTCCAACATGAGGATGGAGGCGGAACCGGGCCGGCTCAGGTGGTAAGCGGTGGCGGCTCCGGCGAATCCGGCTCCCACGATGACGACGTCGGCGTTCACGGCGCTTTCTCGGGCCTTTCTGTGGGCAGAGGATTGTTCAGGGTGCGCTGAAGACCAGGTGGCGGCGCAGGAAATCGAGGGCGCTGCGGTAGTAGTCTTGCCAGGTCTCGTTCTTCTTGAAGCCGTGCCCTTCACCCGGATAGAGGCGCAGCAGGCAGGGGACGCCCTGCTCCCGCAGCGTTTCGGCCAGCGACTCGGCTTGACTGCGCGGCACGACTTGATCTTCATCGCCCTGGAAGAGGGCCACCGGGTCCTCGATCCTCGAAGCCAGCAGCAAGGGTGATCGCTGCTGGAAGAGCAGCGCGTCTTCCGGCAGGCGTCCCACCAGCGAGTCGGTATAGTGCCGTTCGAACTTGTGGGTTTGGGAGGCCAGTGCAAAGAGGTCTGTGACGGGATAGCGGCACAGCGCGGCCCGAAAACGCCCGGGGTGACGGGCCATGGTGAGTAGAGCCGAAAAACCGCCCGCGCTTCCTCCACTCAGAGCCAGGCGCCGCGGGTGGGCCAGTCCATTCTCGGCCAAATAGTCGGCCAGCGCGGCCGCATCCTCCAATTCGAGTTCTCCCCAGCGCCCTTTGAGGGCGTCGGCGTAGTTGCGGCCGAAACCTGAACTGCCGCGGTAGTTCAGTTCCACATAGGCGAATCCGCGGCTGGTGTAGAAGTGGACTTCGGCATCGAATTCTGAGGCCGATTGGGAAGTGGGTCCCCCGTGAAAGTGGATGATCGCGGGTGGCCGGCCTTGCGACGACTCGTCAGGATGGGTTGGCGGATAGTAGAGCGCTTGGGTCCAGTCAGGCACTCGCGGATCGTGATGGGGGGCTTCGATGCGAAGGGGATTGGGGTGGCTGAGGTAAGCAGTGGGAAGCGATTGGGGGCGGCTGTGACGCCAAGATTGCACCCGGTCGCCGCGCCGCGTGGCGATGCGTTGAGGTCGCTGGGGCGAACTTCCGATCCAGGCCAGCCGTCCTTGCTCGCCGCAGTCGATCTGGCTGATGGCGCGGTCGGTGACGCTGGACACGGTTTCCAGCCTACCGCTCTGCACGTCGAGGGATTGCAGCGAGCATGAGGCGTCCTGGCTGCGCACAAGGTAGAGGTGATGCCCGTCACGGCTGAAGGCCATGCTGCGCATGCCGTGGATCCAAGAGGGCGGGCCGAAGTCGGCATTTTCCTCCAGCAGCGGCCGGCAGGCTCCGCTCTCCAGCTCGAGCATCCAGGGCACCGTCCACCCGGTCTCGTCGGAGAGAAAGCAGAGGTGGCGTCCATCCGGCGAGAAAAGCGGCTGGGACAGTGCGATATTGCCTCGGGGATCCCCGCGCAGCAGCCGCTCTTCATCCAATCGTATGCCGCTGTCTTCGTGGAGGACGCGGGCGCAATAGAGTCCGCTGCCGTCCCAGGGCATGTTGGGGTGATCCCACCCCACCCAGGCCAGGCGGCGCTCTTGAGGATGCCAGGTGGGCTGCAGGTAGAAATCCCGTCCTTGGGCCACCTTCAGAGGCCACCGCGAGCCCCGGGAGTCCACGGCCGCCAATACGTCCACTTCGTCGCAGGAGTGCACGTAGGCTACCCAGCGTCCATCGTAAGAGGCCGCAGGCGCCGCCACCTGTCCCCAAGGCGGCGTCAGGGCAGTCGGAGGAGCCTGCTCGTCCAGGCTTTGCCGCCAAATGCGTCCCTGAGAGCAGAAGTATACATGCCGTCCGCGCACGCTGAAATCGCCTCCGCCATAGCCCACGTTGGCCTTGACGGGCATGATGTTGAGGCGCCGCGGACCGCCTCCGTCTGGGTCGAAGGTCATCAGGGAGGAGCGTCCCGAGTCCTCCTCCAGCCACACTAAAGTTTGACCGCTTCCGTCCCACTGCACGTCCTTGAGGCGCACGCTCTCGGACATTTGGCGAACGCCCAGCGGACTCTTCCAAGTGCCGTATTGCACTGGGCGAGTATATCGTGTTTCATAAGGGCGATGAAGATACACGAGTATCAGGCCAAAGAGATCCTGAGAGAGTACGGCGTCAAGGTTCCTCGGGGACGAGTGACCGACAACGCCGCTGAAGCATACGAAATCGCCCGCGAGTTCGGCGGGACGGTGGCCGTCAAGGCCCAGATCCACGCCGGCGGACGCGGCAAGGGCGGCGGCGTCAAGATCGCCCGATCGCCCAGCCAGGCCGAAGAGGCCGCCCGCCAGATCCTGGGCATGAACCTGGTCACCCACCAGACCGGTCCCGAGGGAAGTCTGGTGCGCAAAGTCCTCATCGAAGAAGGACTCGAGATCCAGAAGGAGTTCTACCTGGGCATCACCCTCGACCGCTCCCGCCGCTGCCCGGCGCTGATGGGCAGCAGCGAAGGAGGCGTCGAGATCGAGAAGGTGGCTGCCGAGAGCCCCGACAAGATCCTCAAGGAATTCATCGATCCCGGACTGGGACTGCGTCCTTTTCAAAGCAACCACATTGCTTTCGGGCTGGGCCTGCAAGGCAAGACGGTGCGCCGGGCCTCGCAGTTCATGGACAGTCTCTTTAAGGCCTACATGGAGACCGACGCCTCCCTGGCCGAGATCAATCCCCTGGTGGTGACGGGCGACGGCGAAGTCTACGCCCTGGACGCCAAGATGAACTTTGACGACAACGCCCTCTTCCGCCATCCCCCCATCCGGGCCTACCGCGATTTCAGCGAAGAAGAACCGCTCGAGATCCAGGCCTCGCGCTTCGGACTCAGCTACATCAAGCTGGACGGCAACGTAGCCTGCATGGTCAACGGCGCCGGACTGGCCATGGCCACCATGGACATCATCAAGCTGCATGGAGGCAACCCGGCCAATTTCCTCGACGTGGGCGGAGGCGCCAGCGAAGAAGCCATCACCAACGCCTTCCGCATCCTCGTCTCGGACGAGGCCGTGCAGGCCGTGCTGATCAACATCTTCGGCGGCATCATGCGCTGTGACGTGGTGGCCAAGGGCGTGGTCAACGCCGCCAGGGAAATCGGCGTCGAGCTGCCCATCGTGGTGCGCCTGGAGGGCACAAACGTCAAACAGGGGCGTCAGATTCTGGAAGATTCCGACTTGTCTTTCGCGGTCGCCGACGGCATGGGCGACGCCGCCGAAAAGGTGGTCCGCCTGGCCGGCCAGGCGGCCTGAAGAACACGACCGTCAGACAACACCGACCAAAGAGCAAAGGAGCATCGTGTCAATTTGGGTCGATAAAGATACGAAACTTATGGTGCAGGGCCTGACCGGCCGGGAAGGCAGCTTTCACGCCGCCCAGTGCCGCCAGTACGGCACTCAGGTGGTCGCCGGCGTCACGCCCGGCAAAGGCGGACAGGACCACGAAGGCATTCCCGTCTTCAATACCGTGGCCGAGGCCAAGGAGGCCACTCAGGCCAACGTCAGCGTCATCTTCGTCCCGCCCCCCTTCGCGGGCGACGCCATTCTGGAAGCGGTGGAAGCCGATCTCGACCTGGTGGTCTGCATCACCGAGGGCATCCCCGTGCGCGACATGCTGGAGGTGGCTCATTATCAAAAGGGCCGCAGGACGCGCCTGATCGGGCCCAACTGTCCCGGCATCATCACCCCCGGCGAGTGCAAGATCGGCATCATGCCGGGCCACATCCACAAGCCGGGACGGGTCGGCATCATCTCCCGCAGCGGAACCCTCACCTACGAGGCCGTGGGCCAGCTTACGGGCAAGGACATCGGTCAAAGCACCTGCGTGGGCATCGGCGGCGATCCCATCATCGGGACCGGCTTCATCGATTGCCTGCGGGCTTTTCAGTCCGACCCCGACACTGACGCGGTGGTCATGATCGGCGAGATCGGAGGCAGCGCCGAAGAAGAAGCGTCCGAGTACATTCAGGCCCAAATGAGCAAGCCTGTGGTAGGCTTCATCGCCGGGCAGACGGCCCCTCCGGGCCGCCGCATGGGCCACGCCGGAGCCATCATCTCAGGCGGCGAAGGTACGGCCGAGAGCAAGATGAAGAAAATGAAGTCCTGCGGCGTGCAGGTGGTCAAGTCGCCCGCCGACATCGGCTCGGCCATTCAAGAAGTCCTGGCCGCCCGAAGCTGAGGCCGCCGCAGGGAATCCAGATAAGGAATCAGAATGTCTCAGACGACTTTAGGCATAGTCAAGCCCGACGCCGTGGCCAAGGGCAATATCGGCAACATCCTCAAAATCATCGAAGACAACGACCTGCAGATCGCAGCCATGAAGATGGTGCGCATGAGCAAGTCTGAGGCCGAAGGCTTCTACTACGTTCACCGCCAACGCCCCTTCTTCGGCAGCTTGACCGGATTCATGTCCGAAGGTCCGGTGGTGCTGCTGGCCCTGCGCGGCCAGGACGCCATCGCCCGCTGGCGCCAGTTGATGGGGGCCACCAATCCCGAGGACGCCGAAGAAGGCACCATCCGCAAGCTCTACGCCGAAAGCATCGAGCGCAACAGCGTCCACGGCAGCGACAGTCCCGAGTCGGCAGCCTTCGAACTGCGCTACTTCTTCAACGGCCTCGAGCTGCAAATTTAAGCGCCGTCGCCCCCGAAAGCTGAGGAACCTCGAGAGCAAAGGGGCTCAAGCCACGTCCCGTGCGAGGCGCATCCTTGGGCCCTCCTCCGCCAGAGGCTACGGAGGGCGGGCGATGGAGGTGCCTGACATCTGGAATGGGGCCAGACTAAGGTGGCGGATCAACATGAGTGCTCTGGATTTTTGAAGCCTACGCAGTCCTCGCTGCGTCTCAAAGAGAGTAAGCCGAAGGGGAGGGCGAGTGCCTGAAATGGTGGGCGATACTGGACTCGAACCAGTGACCTCCGCCGTGTGAAGACGGCGCTCTAACCAACTGAGCTAATCGCCCCGAAGAGAAAGCATTCTAGTGAATTTGGAGACTCGATGTCAATGAGCGAGAAGTTGGATTTGGTGATCATCGGAGCCGGACCAGCCGGCTTGGCCTGCGGAATCGAAGCCCGCAAACGGGGCTGGGATTTCCAGATCATCGACAAGGGCTGCGTGGTGAATTCCGTCTATAACTACCCCACCAACATGGTCTTTTTCACCACCGCCGATCTTCTCGAAATCGGCGACATCCCCATGACCGTCTCCGAGCCCAAGCCCAGACGTCAGGACGCCCTCAATTATTACCGGCGCGTGGTCGGCCTCTTCAAGCTCCCCATCCGCGACTACGAAGAGGTCTTCGAGGTCGAAGGCCGCCACGGCGATTTCAAGGTGCACACCCGCGACCGTCTGGGCGACGAGCGGATTTACCCCGCCGCCAAGATCATCGTCGCCACCGGCTACTACGACAATCCCAACATGATCGGGATTCCCGGCGAAGACCTCGACAAAGTCAGCCACTACTACTCTGAAGCCCACCCCTACTACAAGAAGAAGGTGGCGGTGATCGGAGGCCAGAATTCGGCCGCCGAGGCGGCGTTGGAGCTTTATCGCCAGGCGTCGGCCGACGTCACCATGATCCACCGCGGCCAAGAGGTGGGCAAGAGCATCAAGTACTGGGTGCGTCCCGACATCATCAACCGCATCGACCGAGGCGAGATCAAGGCCCTCTTCAATTCCCAGGTGCGCGAGATCCGCGAGACCGAGATCGTGGTCGACACCCCTGAGGGCGAGCAGGTGTTGGAAAACGACTACGTCCTGGCCATGACCGGCTACCATCCCGACACCGGCTTCCTCGAGAGCATGGGCATCGAGATCGATCCCGATACCCTGGCCCCCGCTCACGACCCGGAAACGCTGGAGACCAACGTCAGGGGAATCTACGTGGCCGGCTCCATCGTGGCCGGCAAAATGACCAACAAGATCTTCATCGAGAACGGACGTTTCCACGGCGAACAGATTTTCGAGCACATGCCCAAGGCAGTGGCGGATCCAGCTTAGGCTGGCCCCGCCAGCTAGTCCCAACCGTCCCAACTCCCAATTGGCCCAGCTCCCAACTGCGGACTGTTTTGTGAGATTCTAAGAGGCCATGTACAGAGTCGCTATCTGCGGACGTCCCAATGTGGGCAAGTCGACGCTTTTCAACCGCATGACCGGTTCACGCCGGGCCATCGTGGGAGACGAGCCCGGAATCACCCGCGACCGGATCATCGAAGTGGCCGAGTGGGGCGATCGCCAATTCGAAGTCATCGACACCGGAGGCATCCTTCCCGAAGAGAAAGACCTGATCCCGGAAAAGATCCTTGAGCAGGCCTCTCTGGCCTTCGGCGATGCCGACCTTTTGCTGTTGGTAGTCGACCTGCGGGCCGGCATGACTCCCCTCGACGAGTCCCTCAACGCCCTTCTCCGCGGCACCGGAAAGCCCTACGCGGTGGTGGCCAACAAGGCCGATGTGGAAAAGCTCGAGGACGACGCGCTCGAGTTTCATGCGCTGGGGGTCGAACAGGTCTTCCCCGTCTCGGCCGAACACGGACGCGGCATCGGCGACCTTCTCGACTGGGTTGTCGAGAAGGTTCCCCGGCAGCAGGCTGAAGAAGAGCCCGAGGAGGAGATCCGGGTGGCCATCATTGGACGCCCTAACGTGGGAAAGTCCTCCCTGCTCAACCGCCTGGTGGGCGAAGAACGGGTCATCGTCACCGACTTGCCCGGCACCACCCGCGACGCCGTCGACACCCGGGTCGAGCAGCAGGGCCAACGCTACCGCATCATCGACACGGCCGGCATCCGCCGCAAGGGCAAGACCCATGAGATGGCCGAGAAGCTGAGCGTGGTGATGGCACGCAAGAGCATGGTGCGCAGCGACGTGGTGCTGCTGGTGATCGATGCCGTCGAAGGAGCCACCAAACTGGACGCCACCATAGCCGGGTACGCCTTCGAGGCCGGAAAGTCGGTCATCATCGTGGTCAACAAGTGGGATCTGATCGACAAGGACGCCCACACCCTGGTCTCGAAAGAGGCCGATTTCAGGCGGCGCCTGCGCTTCCTCGATTTCGCGCCCATGATCTTCGTTTCGGCGCTGAGCGGCCAGCGCGTGTCCAAGATTCTGAACCTGGTCCGCGAGGCCTACCAGGCGCGCTACATCCGCGTCCCTACCGCCGAACTCAACAAGCTGATGGAAAAGGTCATGAAGCCCCACCTGGCCTCTTCCGGATCGTCCCGCAAGTTCCCTCTCAAGTACGGGACTCAAGCCGGGGTCGCTCCTCCCACCTTCGTGCTCTTCACGCGGGGCGGCAAGCCTTTGCACTTCTCGACCCAGCGCTTTTTCATCAACCAGTTGCGCCAGGCCTTCGGTTTCTATGCGGCCCCGATCCGCCTGCTGGAACGGCGCTCAAAGCCCTCAAAAGCGGCGCGCAAGAGATGAGGCAAGGGCGCAAAGCACCTGTCCCGAAAAAAGGATGGCAACGGAGCTTGACATTGGAGAATCCGCTTTCTAAGATGGGACGCATTCTAGGCATTCGATTCCAGACACGGAACTGAAAACCTCTTGTCCGTTAGAGTTTGGACGGGATCGGAGAGGTCATGGTGAAAGCGGATTTAGCTCGTATCGTCTACGAGCGTCATGGCGGAATTACGTTCAAAGAGGCCCAGCAGATCGTCGATCTGATGATCCAGGAAATCAAGGACCGTTTGCTCGCCGGCGAGAACGTCAAGCTGTCGGGTTTCGGTTCTCTCAACGTGATTGACCGCAAGCCGCGCATGGGACGCAATCCTCAGACGGGCGAACGCATCCAGTTGGCAGCCAGCCGCTATGTCACGTTTCGTCCTTCGCGGGCGGTCAAGTCCGAAGTCCAGTCATGAGCGAAGCGCCGGAAAAGCTGTACTACAAGATCGGCGAGGTTTGCGAGATCTGCCAGATCGAGCCCCACGTCCTGCGCTACTGGGAAAGCGAATTCTCGGCCCTGGCGCCCTCCAAGAACAAAGCCGGCCAGCGCACCTACAGCCAAAAAGACATCGAGCTCGTCGAGACCATCAAGCGCCTGCTCTACGACGAGGGCTACACCATCGCCGGCGCCAACAAACGCCTCTCCCACCGCCGCCTCTCCGCCGCCACTCACGACCAGGAAATCCTCTCCCAGGTCACCGAAGAACTCCAAGACCTGATCACCCTCCTGGAAACCGACCCCTCCTGACCTCAGCGCCCTGCTTGGGAGTTGATCGTTGGGGATTGGCAGTTGCGAAGCCTTAAGGTGCATCCCTGCGGCGATCCAGGAAGTGCGCCGGGCCAGCGCCAATGGCTGAATCAACCGACCCTCTCCTTAACGGCTTCGGCAACAGGTTCTTTGATCAACTCAGGACTGACACTCCGTTTCTCCAGGGCCGCCGCCAGTTGCTCAGATGTATTGATGACGTCAATACACAGAGGAGTCAGATGTCATCAACCGATCAAGTCCCAAAGGGTTGCGCTTGACTCGACTGATCATGTACATTAGGGCCCTTGCCCGGTCGGGACGTGGCGCAGCCTGGTAGCGCACCTGAATGGGGTTCAGGGGGTCGCGAGTTCGAATCTCGCCGTCCCGACCAAGACTTAACCTCCTCTAAATCAATAATTTACATAGCAGGTTTAGCTGATGGCCCCGGGGAGGGCGTAATCGCCTATGGTAAGCTCGTGGTAAGAATTCGACCGTTTTGGGACCAGAAGAGGTGTGGCCCGCTTGCCCTCGGATTAACAGTGGCCGCCGGTGAGATCGATCTTCAACTGTTCGCGGCCTGCGAGTCGTCAGGCGTCAAGGTGGTGGACGACTGCGGCGGCGAAGGTGTCGTGTGCGGTCGTCTTAGAGGCGAGGCGCTGCTCCAACCGGTCGAGCAGACTCATCAACTGATCGACGCGGGCGACGATGCGCTTCTGCTCAGCTAGGGGTGGGAGCGGCACCGTGTACGACGCGAGGGACCGTCCCGTCAGGTGCTTGATCGTCGCGCCGGTGAACAGCTCGGCTAAACGACCAGACCAAGTGTCGCAGCGCAGCAAGTAGGCCAAATACCAAGGACTGATGCCGCAGAGGGGGCGGGCTCGGTGAAGGGCCTTCTGGTAGACCATGCCGTCCACCGACTCGTCGCAGACAGTTGCCCTGCCGGGCTCGCCTCCCTCGCAAATCAGAAGGTCGCCGACACCAACCGAGCACTCGGTGAGTTCGCTCTCCTCCAGACGAAGTTGCTTGAGGTCTTCTAGGAGGAACTTGAACCATTGGAGATTGGCATTGCGGAGGTACGGCCTCATCGGACCGGAATTCTTCGCCTTGTCCAGCATCTTACCGAGGCGAGTGTTGGTAATAGTACCGAACCGAGTCCACACCCACCCATTCGGCACTTCGAACGGCACCTCGTCCTTCGAAACTGGCGGCAGAGGTTTCGACTTGCGGATACTCTGCTCCTTGACCAGCCGGGCCTTCTCCTCCGCGATGCGCTCAAGCAACAAGCAGGCGGGCTCGTCGTCCGGGTCCTGCGGAACTAGCCACCCGCGCACAGCAAGCTGGAGCACTGTTTGCCGCAGCGGCTCCACGTCGGCGGGGGCGGTGAACAGGTCGTCCATTCGGCCCGCGATCCGCTCCCACGCGTTTTCGACTTCCTCGGAGGTGTCGGCGTCCCGAAGCGCGGCGAGCACGGAGTCGCGCAGCGCTGTTCGCGTGGCCTCGCGGGCCTGTCGTGCGGCCTCCAACTCGTCGAGCAGACCCATCAACTCATCGACGCGGGCGACGATGCGCTTCTGCTCTGCCGAGGGTGGAATCGGGACGGGGGCAAGCTGGAAGTCCCCATCATTGATCGCCGGGTAGGCCACGCCTTTTTGGTGGGCTTCGACGTAGTTCACGAATGCTGGCGATCGAAGGTAGTAGTAGAGGTAGCGAGCTGAAATCCGAGGGTAGGGCATGAGCACAGAGAAAGCGGTACTCACGACGGGCGGCGGGTCGAAATCTCGGTCCACCACGGCAATGTTGCGCAAGTAAGGGCGCACGGTAGAGTAGATGACACATCCTCTCGCGACCCGCTTGCGCGCACGGCTTGGGGCCTCTTCGGGGTTGAGGATGGCAACGTCGCCAGAAATGACGCCGCGCTCCTTGTCAATCGCCGACACGTCCACATACGAAAAACGCGACTTGGGCTTACCCTGGCCGAGGTCATGGGCCGCAAACCAGATGCGCGTCCAAGACCACTGGGGCGGGATTTCGAACGGTTGCTCATTTGATTGAACCTCCCCTGCACTGCGTCGCCGAATGAATTTCTCGGCAATGAGCCTCGCTCGGTCCTGCCTTGCCTGATCAAGCAGCACGCCAGATGGCTCGTCGTCCGGGTCCTGCGGCACCAGCCGCCCGCGCATCGCTAGTTGCAGCACCAAAGCGCGGAGCCGCTTCACCCCGTCTGGGGCCTCGGCGAGCGTATCGAAGGCCGCGATCAGGTCCTGCGGCTTCATGTTGTGTCCCCGGAGGACAGCGCCGTCGCGAGTGCCTGACGCAATTCCTCACGCAGCGCCGCCGCCGCCGCCTTCTCCTCATTAAAGCGGGCGAGCAGGGCCCTGGGGTCTTCGTAGGTCGCGCCGGGAGCGTTAGGGTTGCTAATGTCGAGGTTGAAGCCGCGCTCACGGATGTCTTCGAGCGTCACCTTCCACGCGAACTCGTTCTCGACGCGGTCTTCCCACCACGCCTTCTCGGGTTCGAATTCCTCGATTCGCATCGGCTTGGTCTTGGAGTAGCTCTTGTAGCCCTGGGGATAGGGGTGCTCGTAATACCAGACCTCGGTGGCGGGCCTGCCCTTCTCGAAGAAGAGCACGTTGGTCTTGATGTCTGTGTATGGGGCGAACACGCCCTTGGGCAGCCGCACAATGGTGTGCAAGTCGCAC
>DATIPQ010000103.1 GCA_035471785.1 Acidobacteriota bacterium | reverse complement strand
TCACCAGCCGATGCCGTAGTCTTCGCCGTGGTTGCTGGCGGCGCCCCACAGGGTGCCGTGTTTCCAGTCGAAGTAGACAGCGTTGATGGGCCCTGAGGTGCGGCTGCGGGTGTTGATGCGGTAGCCCATTTCCCGCAGCTCGGCGATGACCCAGGGAGGAACGTCTTCGTGCAGGGTCAGGCGTCCCGGCGTGGACTCGTGCCTGCCGAAGGAACTCTTCATCTGGTAGCTGACGATATTGGCCGCTTCAGCCGCCTGCTGCACGTCCATGCCGAACTCCACCACGTTGAGGAAGAACTGCAGCAGGTTCTGGTCCTGGGTGTCGCCGCCCTGCACGGCGAACGACAGGTAGGGCTTGCCCTCCTTGATGGCCAGTCCCGGCGTCAAAGTGGCCCGCGGACGCTTGCCCGGCTCCACCACGTTGAAGGGATTCTCCGAGGCGTCCAGCACGAAGCTTTGCATGCGCTGGCTCATGCCGATTCCGGTATTGCCGGCGATCACCGCCGGAATCCAGCCTCCCGAGGGAGTGACCGAGACGATCCAGCCTTCCTTGTCGGCGGCCTGTATCGAGGTGGTCCCGGCCCGGAAGGCCTCCTCCCGCCGCAGCGACGCCTGGGCGCCGTCGGTCTCGGGAGGGCTCTCAGAAGTCCAGTCCTTGAGCAGGTGGAGGAAAGGATTCTCGCCGCCCTGGAAAGGATAGGGGTCGCCCGGCTTGACGTCGGGGTCGTTTTTCTCCCAGTCGATCTGCTCATAACGCTGGCGCGCATAGTCTTTGGAGAGCAGCCCCTGAATGGGCTCCCGGGGAGGGAAATAAGGGTCTCCGTAATAGAAATCGCGGTCGGCGAAGGCCAGGTTCATGGCCTGGTAAAGGGTGTGGATGTAGCGGGCCGAGTTGTAGCCCATGGCCTTGAGGTCGGCGTTTTCGACGATGTTGAGGGCCTGCAGCATGACCGGACCCTGAACCCAGTGGGTCAGCTTGTAGACCTCGATGCCCTTGTAGGTGGTCATGACCGGCTCTTCGATCTTGACTTCCCATTGAGCCAGGTCCTGCAGGGTGATCAGTCCGCCCTGCTCCTGGACGCCCCGCACGAACTCCTCGGCGATATCGCCCTCGTAGAAGCGCTGGTAGGCGGCGTAAATGGCCTCTTTGCGGCTCTTCCCGTTTTCCAGGGCCTGCTTTTCAGCCTCGATCAGCTTGAGCAGGGTGGCGTGAAGGTCGGGTTGGCGGAAGATCTCGCCCGCATGAGGGGCTTCCCGCTCCTCTCCCAAATGAGGCAGGAAGACTTTCCTGGAATAGGGCCAGTGCTTGAGCTTTGCCTTGTTGCGTTCGATGTTGTCGGCGGCCTGTTCCTCGATGGGATAGCCCTCGGCCATTTGCAGGGCCGGCTGTAAGACTTCTTGCAAGCTGAGCGTCCCGTACTCGGCCAGCATCACCATCAAGCCGCCTGGCGTGCCCGGCGTGACGGCGGCCAGCGGACCCTCACCGGGCGGGTAACGCATTTCTTTGCTCTTGAAGAAGTCAGCCGTGGCTCCGCTGGGAGCCACTCCCAAGGCATTGATGCCGATGACTTTATTGCTGTGCGGATTGTAGATCAGGGCCTGGGTTTCGCCGCCCCAGCCCAGGGTGTCCCACATGGTCGAGGTGGCCGCCAGCATGGAGCAGGCGGCGTCCACCGCGTTTCCGCCCTTGTGAAAGGTCATGGCTCCGGCCGTGGCACCCAGCGGCTTGCCGGTGATGGCCATCCAATGCTGCCCGTGCAGGACGGGCTTTTGAGTTCTTTGGGCCGTGGTCCAAACGCCTGCGGCCGACAGGCACGTCAACAGGATGCCGACAAACTTCATTCGCCTCTTGGTCATCGATGCCTCCTTGTGAAAATAACTTTAGCACCCGCTCTCGAACGCGTAAACATGGCCCCTTTCCCGCCGCAGAGGGCGGGTGTACAATGCCGGGCAACATGACGCTGGAAATCGGCATCCTCTTCGCCATTCTGATCGCCATGGCCTATCTTTTCTTCACCGAAAAGCTGCCTGTCGACCTCACCGCCTTCATCGGACTGGCCATCCTGGTTCTGGGCGGATTTTTGGCTCCTGAAGAGGCCTACACCGGATTCGCCTCGCCGGCGGTCATTACCATGCTGTCGATCTTCTTCGTCAGCGCGGCCATGCTGCACACGGGCGTGGCCGACATGGTGGGAGCGCGGGTGCACCAATATATCGGCAGCAAGGAAGTTCCGCTGATCGTGGCCATCATGATGGTGGGAGGCGTGCTCAGCGCCTTTATGAACAACATCGCCGCCTGCGCCGTGCTGCTCCCCGCCGTGGCCAGCATCTCAAAGAAAGCCGGCGTTTCGCCCTCGCGCCTCTTCATGCCGCTTTCCTTCGGCTCGATTCTGGGCGGAACCACCACCTTGGTGGGGACGCCCCCCAACATTCTGGCCGGCGAGCTCTTGCGCGAGAACGGCCTCGAGCCCTTCCGGCTCTTCGACTACACCCCCTTGGGCGTGATGCTTCTGGTCCTCGGAGTCCTTTTCATGGCCACTATCGGCCGCCGCCTGCTCCCCGAGCGGGACGCGGACGCCTCGCCCGGGGAAAAGCGCGATTTGGCCCGCGTCTACGATTTGGAGGAGAACCTGCTCTCCATCCGCATCCCCGCCGGCTCCGACATGGACGGCGTCTCACTGCGCGAATCGCAGTTGGGGAGGACCCTGGGGGGCCAAGTGGTGGGCATCGTCCGCAAAGGCAAAAAGAAGCTGGCTCCTAAAGGCGACACGACTCTGCGGGCCGGGGACATCCTGATGCTCAAGGGACGTCCCTCCGACGTGGAGGAGCTTTTCCGCGTCAAGGGCATCGAGATCGAATCCACCAAAGTGGCCACCCTGGCCTCGGCCTCCGAGAAGGTGAGCGGCATTTGGGCCAAGGTGGCCCGAGAGTCGCCTTTGGTGGGCAAGACCATCCGCGAGACCCGTTTCCGCCGCGATTATGGAGCGGTGGTGGTGGCCCTGCGGCGCAAGGGAGAGCTGATCCAGGACGTTATCGACGTGCCCTTCCAGGCCGGGGACGAGATCTTCGCGCTGGGCACCAACGAGCAGTTGGAGCAGATGGCCTTGCGTCCCGAGCTGGAAGAGGCCCGCACGGGACGGGAGATCTTTCAGGAGTTGGAAGGCTACCTCTACCTCCTGCGCATTCCCTCCGGCTCGGAGTTGGCCGGGACCACGGTGGCTGCCAGCCGCATTGGCGAGTTGGTGCGGCTCACGGTGCTGGGAATCGTCAGGGAGAACGAGACTTTGCTGCCGGTCGAGCCGGACGAAGTCATTCAAGCTGATGACGAACTGATCGTCACGGGGCGTCCTGACCTGATCCAGAACTTGCTGGGACTGGGCAGCGTGCAGTTGCGCCGCGACGTCAGCGAATCGGGAATCGAGTCGGGCGAGGTGGGTATCGAAGAGGCCACGGTAGCTCCCCGCTCCTCGGCCGCGGGAAAGACTCTCAGGCAACTCAACTTCCGCGACCGCTACGGACTGCAGGTTCTGGCCGTGTGGAGGGAGGGCCTGGCCATCCACGAGGGCTTGGCCGATTTGCCTCTGCGCTTTGGAGACGCCCTCTTGCTGCAAGGACCCTGGAGCCGCATCCGCCTTTTCGGGTCCGACCCCGACTGGGTGGTGCTGGCGCCTTCGGCTCAGGAGCCGCGCCGCACCAACAAGGCGCTCTTCACCGTGCTGGCTCTGGCGGTCATGATCGCCTTCGTGGTGACCGGCTTTCAGCCCATCTACGTGGCCGCTTTCGTGGCCGCCATCATCTGCGTGCTGTCGGGGGCCATCACCATGCAGGAGGCCTACCGGGCCGTGGAATGGAGGGCCATCTTTCTGGTGGCTGCCATCCTTCCCGTGGGCATCGCCATGGAGCGGACGGGAGCCGCCGAACTGCTCTCCGACAGCGTCACCGAAGTGGCGGGGCCCTACGGGGCCTACGCCGTCATGGCGGGCCTCTTCACGCTTTCCAGCGCCCTCAGCCAGTGCCTGGACGGCGCGCCGGCCGTGGTGCTGCTGACGCCGGTGGTTTTGAAGGCCGCCGAAGAACTGGGCCTCTCGCCCTATCCGCTCATGATGGGCGTCAGCCTGGCCGCCTCGGCGGCATTCATGACGCCTTTCTCCCATAAGGCCAATCTGCTGGTCATGGGCGCCGGCGGGTACAGGGTGATGGACTACTTCAAGGTGGGCTCGATTCTTACCGTCGTCCTGTTGGCGCTTTTGGTGTTGCTGGTACCGGTCTTTTTTCCCTTGCACAATGCGGGCTAGAAAAACTCCCGCGCTCGTCCAACCATCGGCGGCCCGCAGGCCACTCAGGGGGCAGAGTGAAGGAAGAAAGACGATGGGCCGAGGCCATCATGAAGGAAGGCGACGAGGTCTCTTTTAGGCACCTCTACCGGCGTCACACGCCGCGCCTCTTTCAGTTCGTGCTGCGCACGGTGGGCAGCCGGGCCGACGCCGAAGACATCGTGCAGGAGACCTGGATCAAGGCCGTCAGAAACCTGTCGGGCTTCCGCTGGCAGTCGGCCTTTTCCACCTGGCTGACCGGCATCGGACTCAACTTGTGCCGGGAACACCTGCGCCGCGGCAAGCGCAACTCCTGGGTGGATCTGCAGGCCCTTCCCGAAGCGGGAGCGCCGCCGCCTCCCAGCGGCATGCGCCTGGACCTGGAGAGCGCCATCAAGGCCCTTCCCGACGGTTACCGGATGATCCTGCTTCTTCACGATTTGGAGGGATGGACCCACCGCGAAATCGCCCGCTCGCTGGAGATCAGCGAAGGGACCTCCAAGAGTCAACTATTCAACGCCAGAAAGGCCGTGCGGGCCTCTCTGAAGAGTCAAGGCAAAGGTCATGAGCGAACGGGATGAAGTGCAGTGGAGCGAGGAAGAAACCGAGCGCCTGAGAGCGCTGGCCCGTCAACAGGCTCCTCCGCCGGAACTGGAAGACCGCGTAGTGGCGCGCCTCAAGCGCGAAGGACTGCTGGAACGGCCTATCCGGCCCTGGTGGCAGGTGCATTGGATGCCCTGGGCCCTGGCCGGGACGGCGGCCCTTTTCGCCGTCTTCCTGCTGGGCTACTCGGCAGGACAGCGGGCGGGGGCCGAGTCGGCCCTCTCCATGATGGCCGAAATCCGCCAGGCCCGCGACGTCGAGCAAGCCATCGCCAATGTCCAGCGCACCGGGTCGGCCTACGTCACGGCCTTGGCCGCGCTGGGACATCTGGCGGCCTCCAGTCCTGACCAGGGCGATCGCCGCCAGTCGCAGGAAGTGGCCCTTTCGGCCCTCTACGCCGCCGCCCAGGAAATGGTGAGGCTGGATCCCGACGATCCGGTGGCCGCCCGTCTGCTGCAAGGCCTGGAGGCGGAACGCCTGCGACAGGTTTCCGGCGACGATCCTCAGGATTCCGCACCGCGCAAGGTCTTTTGGAACTAAAGGACACCATCATGTTTAAGCATCTGAAGGCATTGTCATTCCCTGGAGGCAGGCAGGCCCGAATCCTGCCCGCGCTGCTGGCGGCCGGACTGCTGGGGGCTCCCGCAACCACCCCGCTGCAGGCCCAACCCTGCCAGGGAGGGAAGTCCCCGGTCACCTACACCGGCATCACCTCGCTGCGGGCCGACAGCATCCGTCTGCGCACCGAGAACGGAAGCGAGCGCCAGGTGTGGTTCGGCTCAGAGCCCGAGGTCTGGCGGGTGGCCGAGGACTCGCCGGCTGGGGGCAAGCTGCTCCGCGGAGACGTTATCGTGGCCGTCAACGGCAGCTTCATCACCACGCGCTGGGCGGGGACGGATTTGATCCATCCCCGAGCCGACGAGCCCCTGACGATCCGCCTGCGCCGCCGCGGCCGCGAGATGGAAGTGACTTTGACGCCGGCCCAGGGCTGTCCCGAGGACGTCCCCTCGGCCCAACTCTTCGGCACTCCCCCGCCGCCGCCGCCGGCTCCGCCCGCGCCCCCTGCGCCTCCCGTTTCGCCGTCGCCGCCCGCACCGCCGACACCCTCGGTTCGGATCGAGGCTCCAGCTCCAACCCCACCCGTGCCGCCCACGCCGCCCGTCCCGCCCACGCCTCCCCTGCCGCCGCGTCCGCCGGTGCTGGCCTGGATGGGATTCGCATTCACCTGCGACGATTGCTACTGGCGCCGGACTCGCGACACTTACACTTTCACGTTCGAACAGCATCCGCGCGTCTACTCGGTGGACAGCGAGAGTCCCGCCGGCCAAGCCGGCCTGCGCCGTGACGATGTCCTGCTGGCGGTGGACGGATACGATCTCACTACCCGCCAGGGCGCCGACCGCTTCTTCGATATCCAGCCCGGCCAAAGAGTCTCCCTGCGCTACCGGCGCGGAGATGAGGAGAGGACGGTGCAACTCACCGCCCAGGAGCCCCGCGTCCCCGCGGCCGATTCCTACGGCGAGGGACGCTTGCGCTTCGCGGGAACCATCGGCAACGTCGACGTGGAGGTGCGCGGAATCGGCCCTGTGTCGGTGACCGCCGCCGAGGACGAGGGAGTGCTTATTATCCGCACCTCCGATTCCACCATTCGCCTCAACCTGCAGGAAAAGCCCGTAAAGCAGTGAGATCCGGCCCCTCTGAAGGGGCCCCTCCTCTTGCCCTACAATGGGCGGGATGGATCTGATCGACATTGCACGCAGCCTGCGCCAGACTCTTGACCCTCTCACCTTCTCCCAGCCCGTAACCCATGTCTACAACCCGCTCCATTACGCTTGGGATAATCATTGCCGGTACCTGCGGCGATACGGGCAGGGAAGAAAGGAAGTGGTTTTCTTCGGGATGAACCCCGGCCCCTGGGGCATGGCCCAGACCGGGGTCCCTTTCGGCGAGGTCAACCTGGTCAAGGACTGGGTGGGGATTTCGGGTCCCGTGGGCAAGCCCCGCCGGGAGCACCCCAAGCGGCCGGTAGAAGGATTCGATTGCAGTCGCAGCGAGGTCAGCGGACAGCGGGTGTGGGGCTGGGCCAAAGACACCTTCGGCACCGCCGAACGCTTCTTCCAGCGCTTTTTCATCGCCAACTACTGCCCCCTGCTCTTCATCGAGGAAAGCGGGCGCAACCGCACGCCCGACAAGTTGCCCGTCAAGGAACGGAAACCCCTCACGGAGGCCTGTGACGACGCCATCCGCGCCACCATCGAAGCCCTTCAGCCCGGCTACGTGGTGGGTATCGGCAAGTTCGCCGAAAAGCGCGCCCTCAGCGCCCTCAAAGACCTCGACGTGCGCGTCGGCTCCATCCTCCATCCCAGCCCTGCCAGTCCTCTGGCCAATCGAGGCTGGGCCGAGCAAGCCACCCGCCAGCTTGGGGAGATGGGAATCCTCGAGACATGAAGGAAGAAGATTTCCGCCCCGCCAACGCTGAAGAAGCACGTCCCTCGCTGCGGCGCGTCCTTCTCTTCCTCCTCCTGCCCGCCATAACGGCCCTGGTCCTCCTCCTGCTGCTGCGCCTTTATCTCGGAGCGTCAGCAGCTTGACGGACGACGACTTCGAAGCCTACCGCATCAAAGGGAAGGCCGCCTTTCGCGTCCTGCCGCCCCGTCAAGGCCAGTAGACGCCGGCCAGGATGCCGGCGAAGAGCGTCAGGCTGATGTAGGAGTTGACGTTGAAGAAGGCCACGTCGATGCGGGTCAGATCGTGGGGGCGGACCAGCCGGTGCTCCCATACGAAGAGCAGGCAGACGGCCGCCAGGGCCGGCCAGAAGGGCCATTGCAGGCGGGCGCTCCAGGCGGCGGCGGCGAAGAGCGCGACGGCGCCGGCGTGCGAAAAGCGGGCGATCCAGAGCGAGCGGCGGACGCCGAAGCGGGCCGGGATGCTGTACAGCCCTTCGCGGCGGTCGACCTCGATGTCCTGCAGAGCGTAAAGCAGGTCGAAACCGGCGATCCACACCATCACTCCAGCCGACAGCAGCCAGCCCGGCAAGTCGGAAGGCTGCAAGATGGTTCCGGTGACCGCCACCCAGGCTCCCATGGGAGCCAGCGCATCGGTGAGGCCCAGCACGTAATGGCACATCCAGGTGAAGCGCTTGGTGTAGCTGTAGCCCGCCAGCAAGAGAAAGGCCCCCGGCCACAACATGAAGCAGAGAGGATTGAGCTGGTAGGCCGCCAGGGCCAGTATGGCCAGGGAGACCAGAGCCAGCAGCAGCACCAGTCCGGCCCCGATGCTGCCCCGCTGGATGGGCCGGTCGGCGGTGCGGGGATTGCGGGCGTCCAGATGACGGTCGGCCCAGCGGTTGAAGGCCATGGCCGCAGTGCGGGCGGCCGCCATGGCCACCGTGATCCAGAAAAACTGGCTCAGGGTGGGGGACCCGCCCGCCGCCAACAGCATGCCCGAATAGGCGAAAGGAAGGGCGAAAATGGTGTGCTCGAAGCGGATCAGGTCGAGAAAGACCCCCATCTGACCCAGCAACGACCGTCTTTCAGTCCGTTCCGACATGACAGAATTCTACAACAATTCGCTCCGTCATGCCGACAGGCAATCGCGAAAGCCCTCTTTGTAGGTTGGGAAACGGTAGCGTCCCCCGATCATGCCGGGAAGGTAGAGGCTGGTGACCTGGCGTCCCCGGGGAGCGGCCTGGCGCCAGTCTCCGGGCACGATGATGTCGAGTTCTTCTTCGATCCAGCGGAAGACCTCGCTGTTCAGGGTCGAGCGGGCGTCCACTGCATTGACCAGGCGGACGGCCTTGTTTTCCTGCCGCTGGGCCGAGGCCAGGATGACCCGGCAGAGATCGTCGACGTGGACGCGCGAAACCATCTTGTTGCCGGTGCCGATGCGCCGGAAGTCCCCCCGGCGGAAACGCAGGGCCAGGCAGCGGTCGGGACCGTAGATGCCCCCCGAGCGGACGATGCGTATGGAGTGGTGAAAGCCGATCCACTTGCGTTCCAGCAGCAGGCGAAGCAGTCCTCTGGCCTTGCCGGGGGCCGCCTCGCTGGCCTCGTTGTAGGTGGGAAGACCGTCGCTGCTGGCGGCCTCCTCGGCACCGGCCGGGTAGACCGAGGTCGAACTGACGTGGACCATTGGCGTTTCGGGACGGGACTTGAGCAGTTCCTCCAGCAAGGGCCAATAGGGAGGATCTTCGATGCCGCCCTCTTCCTTTGGAATGGCGGGAACCGTGTCCACCACCGCGTCAGGAGGATGCCTTTCTATGTACTCGGCGAAGTCGGATTCCTCAAGCGCCGGCACGCCCTGCTCCTTGAGGGAGGCGGCCCGGCGTGACAGAAACCAGACCTGGTGGCCGAAAAAATGACGGCTCAAGTGCCGTCCGCTGTAACTGTATCCAAGGCAAAGAATGCGCATTTCATTCCGTTTCTGTTGCTTTGTCTTTCTCGAGGCGTTCCTCCGCCTCGCTGTTGACCTCCGAGAAGGGATTGTATAAAAACCATGGCAGCGACCGCGTCGGGCGTGGGCGCTGTCGCTTGCTGTGAGATGTCGGCTGAATCCCCAAGACAGGGAATGTTATGAGTTATCTCTTCTATAAGTTTCTGCATCTGATAGGCATCGTCATGATCATGGTGTCCATGGGGGGCCTGGTGGTGGTTCATGCGCTGGGCGGCCAGAAAGCGCCTGCCTACCGCCGATTGGCCCTCATCACCAACGGGATCGGACTGCTGATCGCCCTGGTGGCCGGCTTCGGCCTCATCGCCAAGCTGGGCTATCCCATGCCTTGGCCGGGTTGGGTCTTCGCCAAGATCGTGATCTGGATCGGCTTCGCCCTGCTGACGGTGTGGGCCCGGCGAAGTCCGGACTCGGGCAACCTGATCTGGTGGACGTCGGTGATCGTGGGCGCTTTGGCCGCCTACCTGGCGATTTTCAAGCCTTTTTGACCCCGTGCTAGTGAGCCCCTGGTGCTGACGGTCATAGATTCTGAGCCAGGACCTTGCCAAGTTCCAGGTGCGATATGTGCGATATGCGAAGTTCGAAAGAACTCCGAAGGGGTGCCATTCGCTAGTCCTGGGTTTCAGACTTGTTGGCCAGCGGGTGGCCCTAGTAGTCCTCCAAGGTCAGGACGACCTTGCCTACCGAGCGTCCGCTTTGCAGGTGGGCCAGGGCTTGGCGGGCCTGCTCGAAGGGGAATTGGGCGCCCACGTGAGGAGGAGGCAATCCGAGCGATTCGATCTGCTCCAGGAGGGCCGACATCAGGTCGAGGCGATCCCAGAGCCAGATCAGGTTAAAAGCCATCACGCTCTTGTTGTCGGCGATCATGTTGAGGGGATCGACCTTGAAGCGCCGCAGGTAGCGCCATGCTGTCTTGATCCAGTTCATGCGCCGGCCTTTGGGCATGAAGCGGGCGGCGCCGAAGACCACCAACCGGCCCGTGGGCGCCAGAAGTTGGTAGCTTTGCCTCTGCACCCATCCGCCTACCGCGTCCAAGGCCAGATGCAGCGGGCGGTCCTGCAGGATGCGCCGCAGGTCGGTTTGGAAAGTCTCTTTGCGCCGCACCACCACTTCCTCGAAGCCTTCCTTGTGCAGGAAGGGGATCTTTTCCGGACGGCCCACGCATCCTATGGCGCGGACATTGAGGTTCCGGCAGATGTTGAGGCACTGCAGGCCCACTCCTCCGGCGGCGCTTTGCACCAGCACGTTTTGGCCGGCGCGGGCCTCTCCCAGCGTCCTCAGTGCGTACCAGGCGGTCAGGGTCTGAGCCGGAAAGGCCGCCCCTTGCGCACACGACCAGCCTGAGGGCAGAGGACGGCAGTAGCCGGCTTCGATATCGATGCGGTCGGCGTAGCCTCCGAAACGGGTGACGCCGTAGAGGCGGTCGCCCGGGCTCCATCCTTCCACCTCGGCCCCCACCTCCTCAACTCGGCCGGAAAACTCCAATCCCGGGACGAAGGCGCCCTCAGGAGTGGCCGAGTAAACGCCCAGCAAGGCGAACAGGTCGGCGAAATTGAGCCCGCAGCAACGGGTCCTCACCCTGAGAGAGCCGGAGTCCAGCGGCTTCATCTCCTCCTCGAGCAATCGCAGACGGCTCAGCGAGCCGGCCTTGGATGTCTTCCAAACTCGTCTCATCGCCAGTCCTCGTAGTGCGGCCCCCGGCCTCTCTCGCGGCGTGCAGATTCATGCCGGCGGCGCCTTGTCATTTCTCCTCCCAGGGAGTAGAGTTGCGCCCATCGAATAGGACTCATGGCACGTGTCGTCTTCACTTCAAACTTGCAGCGGCATCTCGATGCGCCCGAGGTCGACGTGGAAGCTGAATCCGTGGGCCAAGCCCTGCAAGCGGTCTTTCGTTCTTATCCCCGGCTGGGCGGGTATATTCTCGACGAACAGGGTGACGTGCGCCGTCATGTGGTGATTTTTCTGGACGGGAATCAAGCCGGATTGGAATCCCGAATCAGGCCTGACAGCGAGATTTACGTCATGCAGGCCCTCTCGGGAGGAAGCCGGGCTGGAAGAGAGGTGTGAGATGAGCGGACGGTTGTGGGTATCGACGCGCAAGGGGCTGTTCGGCTTCCAACGGGACGGCTCTCAGTGGCGGGTGTGTCAGACGGCCTTTATCGGCGATCCGGTAGTGTTTACGCTCCCCGATCCCCGCAGCGGACGCCTTTACGCCGCCCTCAACCTGGGTCATTTCGGCGTCAAGCTGCACGCCTCGCCGGACGGGGGACGGAGTTGGGAGGAACTGCCCGCCCCGGCCTATCCCAGCAAACCCGAGGATGCCGACTCCGAAGACAAGGTGCCCTGGAAGCTGGAGTTGCTGTGGTGCCTTGAATCCGGCGGCCACGATCGTCCCGGACGCCTGTGGGCCGGAACCATACCCGGGGGCCTTTTCCGCAGCGATGACGACGGCGCCTCCTGGCACCTGGTGCGCTCGCTCTGGGACCGTCCAGAGCGCCGCAAGTGGTTCGGCGGCGGCTACGACCACCCCGGAATCCATTCCGTCTGCGTCGATCCCCGCGACTCCGACCGGTTGCTGGTAGGCGTTTCCTGCGGAGGCAACTGGATCAGCCGGGACGCCGGCCGGAGTTGGCAGTGCCGCACCGATGGCATGTACGCCGAGTACATGCCTCCCGAGAACCGCGAAGACCCCGACATCCAGGATCCTCACAGAGTGGTCCAGTGCCCCTCGAACCCCGATGGAATGTGGGTACAGCACCATAACGGCATCTTCCGCTCCCGAGACTCCGGGCATTCCTGGACTTCCATTCGCGAAGCCGGGCCCTCGACTTTCGGGTTCGCCGTCGCAGTGCATCCCCATGACGCAGACACGGCCTGGTTCGTCCCGGCCGTCAAGGACGAGTGCCGGGTGCCGGTGGAGGGACGTTTCGTCGTCACCCGCACCCGCGACGGCGGAAGCAGCTTTCAGGTCTTGCAGCAGGGACTTCCCCCGGCTCCCGCCTACCACCTGGTTTATCGCCACGCCCTCGACGTGGATTCCCAGGGGCAGTGGCTGGCCATGGGGTCGACGACTGGCGGACTGTGGGTTTCCGCCGATCAAGGAGACTCATGGACCGCCCTCAGCACTCACCTGCCCCCCGTTTACGCCGTGCGCTTCCAGGAGCAGTCATAAAGCGCCTGAGCCCGCCGGGGCCTGGGTTTCCTTGCCAGGGGGCGGCGGCTCGGCTAAGCTAAGCGGCAAATGACAGAGCAAAACCCCTCCCCGTCCTCGCGCCCGCCTATTGTGCTGCGCTGGTCGGTGCTGGCTGCCATCAGCATCGCCATGTTCGGCAACTATTACATCTACGACAGCATTGCGCCGGTGGCCCCCCTGCTGACCGAGCAATTGGGCTTCACTGACTCGATGATCGGATCGCTCAATGCGATCTACAGCCTTTCCAGCATTCTTCTCCTCTTTCTGGCCGGTCCTCTCATCGACCGCTTCGGCACGCGCAACACCACCGTCGTCTTCACCGCACTCTGCGTGGTGGGGGCGGTCGTGACGGCCCTGAGCGGCGATCATCAGGTCATGTTGGCCGGACGCTTCATCTTCGGTCTGGGTGCCGAATCGATGATCGTCGCCATCACAACGGCCCTGGCCAAGTGGTTCCGGGGCAAGGAACTGGGGCTGGCATTCGGCGTCAATCTGATGGTTGCGCGGGCCGGCGCGGCCGCCGCCCAGAGTTCCACCGGATGGTTTGAAAGCCTCTACGATGACTGGCAGAAGCCCCTCTTCATGGCCGCCATCGTGGGCATTTCTTCGCTCATCGCGGCCGCCGTCTACTGGGTTCTGGAGAAACAGGCCGAGGAAGAGTACGCTCTCGGCGCCGCCGGCGAGACCGACAGGCTGGTGTGGAGCGATCTGCTCAAGTTTTCACGCTCCTACTGGTTCATCGTGGGCCTGTGCGCCACCTTCTACTCGGCCATCTTCCCCTTCCAGACCTTCGGCGTGAAGTTTCTCAGCGACAATTATGACCTGCCCTTGTCGGAGGCAGGTCCCATGCTCTCGGTTATTTCCTTCTCGGCCATTTTCGCCACCCCGGTGTTCGGGTTCCTGGCGGATTGGATGGGACGGCGCTCCCATCTGATGGTCATCGGTTCAGTCCTCATCATGCCCGTCTACCTGATGATGGCGCACACCGGACTGAGTCCCTACATCCCCATCGCCATGATGGGAGTCGCCTACTCGCTTATCCCGGCCGTGATGTGGCCTTCGGTGGCCTATGTGGTCGATGAGCGGCGTTTGGGGACGGCTTACGCACTGATGACCCTGCTGCAACAGGCCGGAGTGGCGGGCCTCAATCTGGCGGTGGGCGCCGCCAACGACTATGGCCAGGCTGGAGCGGCCAACCCCGGAGGATATCAGTACGGCATGTGGCTCTTTTCGCTGCTGGGATTCGTGGGGCTGTTTTTCGCCCTCCAGCTCAACCGGGCTGAGGCGGGGCCGGGAGGGCACGGCTTAGACACCATCACGGTCAAGAGCGCGGATGAGAAAGTGGACGCGGCCGGGGCCGCTGTGGCGGGTCAACTTGTTGAAGAACCTGAATCCTCCGCCGAGAACGCAGAGGAAAAAGGCGACGATCGCAGTTGAGCAGTGGCGGCAACGGCTGACTCGGGGGCGCCGCCGTCCTTAGAGCAGCCCCAGCAGGTTGCGGATGCGGTTCTTGATGTGCTCCTTGCCCAGCGAGGTGTCCAGGTCGATGAGCAGGTCCAGGGGCGATTGTTCGAGAGCACCCGAAAGTGTCACCAGAGTGTCGATGGAAGGCGTCTTTTCACCGCGTTCCAGCCGGCCAATGTAGGTGGTCGACAATCCCGCCAGCTCGGCCAGCCTCTCCTGCGTGATGCTCTTCGTTTTGCGGGCCATGCGGATGCGGTGGCCCAGTTGCCTGAGTTTCTTGTCTTCCATAATTCTCTCCATACTAAACAGCGGTTATGGCAAAGCTCCACGGGCCCAGGGTATGCATTCATGGCTAAAATCCGCACCAACAGTCACTCTTCGCTTGAAAATAAACATGTACTTCTCGTAATTCTAAGAACTGTGGAGTCTTTCCGGTTCACAAGCGGTGTCGGGACGGCACCTGCAGCATTGGTATAGAGTCCACCTCTGAAGACGTATCAGCAGGTCCGGCAACGTCAAGTCGTCGCCTCTGGCTGTCGATTCGACTTCAACGTAGTCTAATTTGCCATATTTTGCTGCTCAATCGCAATATTTATGCAATGAAAATCGATCTGAAGCTTTTTGGTTTGCCTTTGCGATGGCAAGAAATCCCTGGCAATTGGGAGGCCTGGGGCCAGCCCGCCGGATCTGCACTCTATGGGCGTGTCGGTCCGGCGGGCCGGGGCCAGCAAGACGCCGGCGCGTACGTCCGCGGCATCTTGAGTCGAGAAGGTTCTCGATCAGTTCCTCGAGGAAAACCGCCGGCCGCGTGAAGCCGTTCATTCGCAACTGGGTGTTGCGGACGAGCAGGCCCGGCAGGGATGCGGCTCACAGTTTTTTGTTTTGCTAGGATGAAGCCATGAGGGGCGACCTGAGGGCGCTGGTCTTCGATCTTGACGATACGCTGATTCGAACCTACGACGATCTCATCGTCCCCTTGGAACGGGAGGCCGCCCGGCTCATGCTGCAATATCGGGCTGAAGAGCGGCAACAGGAGAGCGGCGGTGCCGCTCGGCCGGAGCTTCCCGACTGCGAGACCTTGGCCGAGACGCTCCTGCACTACCGGCGCAGCGATCCCGCCGGCTTGCGTGGCGCCGTCGGCCGGCAGGTGCCCCAACTGGGCGCCGGGGCCTGGGAGGCCCGCGAGAAGCTCTTCCGCAACCCCTCGGTGAGCGCGTTGCGGCGCATGCCTGGAGTCCGGCGCATGCTCGACGAACTGCGTCTGCACTACCGCCTTTTTCTGCTCACTCACGGCTTCGCCGACTTTCAGCAACGCAAGCTGGACAAGAGCGGGCTGGGCCGATACTTCGACGGGGTGCGGATGGTGGCGCGCAGCCGGGAAAAGGGGGAGGCGCTGGCAGCCCTGGGGCCGGCTCTGCGGCTGCAACCGGCTGAGATCGGCGTTATCGGAAACCGTCTCGACGTGGAGATCCGCATGGGTTTGGCCCTGGGATGTTTCACCGTGTGGGTGCGTAGCGGCGAGGGCAGCGAGATGCCCGTTGGCCAAGCCGGGGGCCGTCCTCATGAAGTCGTGGAAGACCTGTCCGTCCTGGCCGGACTGCTCGGTTGCAAAGGCTGACCGCCTTCCTGCCGGTCATGGGGCTTCAACTGTCCGCGCGCCTCATGTACCATGAAGCCCTCATTGTGGAGCCTGGAAAGGAGCTCAAGGATCTCATGCAGCCAGTTGTCGAACCTCTCTACGCCACTCTCAACCTCAACACCCGCCTGTTTCAGAACGCCCTCAACGGGGTGGACGACGGGGTTGCTCAGGAGCGGCCGGGCCAAGCCAACAACATCGCCTTCTTGACCCTTCATGTCATCGACGCCCGCTACTACATGGCCCGCATGTTGGGGCTCGAAGACGCCCAAAACCCTTTTGCCGACGTCACCGAAGATGTCCGAAGCGTTGATGATCTGGGCGAGATTCCTTCTTTGGCCGAGTTGATGTTCGCCTGGCAGGAGGTTTCCGATCTCCTGGCGAGCCGGCTGGAAGAGATCGGACCTGAGCCGCTTGAGGCCGAATCTCCCCACAAGTTTCCCATCGACCGGGGGGACGTGTTGGGAGGACTTGCTTTCTTGCTGGCCCATGAAAGTCAGCACATCGGTCAAATCGGCCTGCTGCGCCGAATTCACGGGCTTTCCGCCATGCAGTGGAATTGACTCCTGTCAGCGGATCGACTCATCGAAGTCCTGGCGGGAGAGGAGGGCCAGGGGCGCGAGCCCTGCTTCCTGCAGGCCCTGGTTCAATTGAGGCAGCCTTTCCGTCAAGACCCTCAGATCAGCCCGCCTCTCGTCGATTTGCCGGCCGAAAGCCTGGCTCTGTTCGAGTTGCGACTGGGTAGGCGGTCCGTTGTAGAGGTTGACGGCGGCATAGAGTCCGACGACTTCTTCCCTGAGTTGCTGTTCGCCGCTGATGCCCTGCACTTGGCGCGAGGCCACCAGGCGGCCTTGCAGTTCGTCCAGAGCTTCAGCCCATGCCTCCAGATCTTGGCGCAGTTGGTCCCCTTGGGGCAGCTCTTGGGCCCTGGCCTCGGCGTCCTGGCTCATCTGCGTCACCGCCTTGGCCAAGTAGGCCAGATCGCCCTGCATTTCATAGAGGGTTGCAATGATCTGCCGGCGCTGCCGGCGTTGATGGGGCGCGAAGGGGTAGTCGTCGGGCAGCCTCAGATGGATTTGGCCGTCGTAGCTTTTCTTCCCCTTGGTCAGGCGGACTTGATAGGTGCCTTCGGGCACCAGGGGACCGAGTGCCGGAACTGCTTGCAGGGTGGGGGACGGGGCGATTTGGGGCGCTCGGCCCCGCATGGCCCATTGGACGCGGTTGATGCCCTTGCGCTTGCCTCCGGGAAGGGAAATGACCAGGTTGCCCTCCCCATCGAAGATCTCCACCTTGAGATCGCCGATGATGTGTCGCTTCCTCAAGTGGTAGGCCACCGCTGCCATTTCGCCGCGGCCTTGACCCGTCCATTGGCCGGCCTGAAAACGCTGGCGGCTGTCGAACCCGCTGGAGAGCTCGAAGGGGCGGGAGGGCAGCATGGCCACTTCGGCTTCCGCCGCTTGGGGGGTAATGTGACGCAGGGGCGTGAGGTCGTCGACGATGTAGATCCCCCGGCCATGGGTGGCGATGATGAGGTCGTGCTGGCGCGGGTGGATTGCCAGATCGCGCACCGAGACCCGAGGCAGGCCGCCCTCGAAGCGGGCCCAGTGTCCTCCCCGGTCGAGGGACACGAAAAGTCCGCTCTCGCTTCCCAGGAAAAGCAGGTCGGGATTGACCGGATCGTCGCGGATGACGCGGGCGAATCCTTCCATGGCCTCGGATTGCAGGCGGGTCCAGGTGGCGCCCCAATCGTCGCTCAGGTAAAGGTAGAGATCCTGGTCTCCGTTGCGGTGGTTGTCGACCGTCACATAGACGCGGGAGGGAGAGTGGCGGGAGGCGTGAACCGAACTGACCCATGCGGCTCGCGGCAACTGGGGCAGGTTGCCGGTCACGTCGCTCCAGGAGCCTCCTCCATCGCGTGTCACCTGCACCCGTCCGTCGTCGCTTCCCGTCCAGACGATTTCGGAGTCCAGCGGCGACTCGCTGATGGAGTAGAGGGTGCAGTGGTTCTCGGCCGTGGTGTTGTCGACGGTGAGGCCGCCTGATTCCTCCTGGAGCTGCTTGCTGGGATCGTCGCTGGTCAGGTCGGGAGAAATGCGCTTCCAGGAGCGTCCCTGGTCTTGGGAACGGAAGAGGTGCTGGGCTCCAACGTAGAGGGCCTGGCTGGCGGCTCCGATGTGAATGGGCGTGTTCCAGTTGAAACGCAATTCTTCTCCGCTCACGAAGGGCCGGATGTTCTGGCTGTCGCCGATCCCCAGGTCGAGGCGCTGTACGTTGCCGCCCTGCGACTCCCAGTAGACGGCCTGAGGATCGGAGGGATCGGGCCAGACATGGAACCCGTCGCCCCCGCCCAGGTTTTCCCACATGTGATTGGCGATGCCCCCGCGGGCGTCCGAAGGTCCCCTCCAGGAGCCGTTGTCCTGCAACCCGCCGTAGACCCAGTAGGGATTCTGCATGTCGTAGCGGACCTGGTAGAACTGGGAGATGGGCAGGTTGGCCAGGAAGTCCCAACTGCGTCCGCGGTCGAGGGAGCGGTAGAGTCCTCCGTCGGTGGCGGTGAGTTGATAGTCGGGATTGCGGGGATCGACCCAGTAAGCGTGATGGTCGGGGTGGACCCCGGAAGCGAAGCCGGTGCTTTCGAAGGACTTGCCGCCGTTTGTGCTGATCGTGAGGCTGTAAGCCGGACGGTAGACCCGGTTGTAGTCGACGGGGTCGACGACGATCTCGCCGAAGTAGAAGGGACGCACGATGGTGTTGCTGCTTTCATCCATGCGGCTCCAGGAGGCCCCTGCGTCGTCGCTGCGGTAAAGGGCCGTTTTCTCCGACTCCACGATGGCGTAGACGCGGTTGGGCCGTGAAGGAGCCAGGGCCAGCGAAATGCGGCCCAGATGCCCTTCGGGCAGACCTTCTTGGAGCCGGCTCCAGCTCTCCCCTCCGTCGACGCTCTTGTAAAGACCGCTTCCAGGCCCGCCCGAATGGAAGGAGTAGGGCGTGCGCCGCACTTCCCACAGAGAGGCGTAGAGGATATCGGGTTCCTGGACGTCGATGACAAGATCGGCGGCCCCCGTGGAGTCGTTGTCCGAGAGGACGCAGCGCCAGCTCTTCCCCCCGTCCACGGTCTTATAGATTCCGCGCTGGCCGCCCGGCGACCAGAGCGGACCCAGGGCGGCCACCCAAACCACGTTGGAGTCCTGGGGATGGACGATGATTTGCGAAATGTGCTCGGATTGCTCCAGGCCCATGTGCTGGAAGCTGCGTCCGCCGTCGCGGCTGCGATAGAGGCCGTCTCCCACGCCCACCGAGTTGCGCACCCAGGACTCTCCGCTCCCCACCCAGACGGTCTTGTCGTCACCGGGATCCAGCGCCAGGGCGCCGATGGAGGAGGCATAGTCGTCGAAGATGGGCTGAAATGAAGCTCCCCCGTCGCTGGAGTGCCACACGCCTCCTCCCGCCGCTCCCACGTAAATCTGCTGCGAGTCGGCGGGCGAGACGGCCAGGGCCGAGATGCGTCCGCTCATGACGGCGGGACCGATGGCGCGGGCCCGCAGGTCACCCAAGGTTGCGGTCGAGATCTCCACCTGAGCCCGCAGCGCGGAGGGTGCGGCCAGGGTCAGCAACAGCAGTGAACACAATACACGCATGGTCGTTTCTCTCTTGAATGGGGATGGGAAAGGGGCCCGCCGCGGCGGCCCCCCGGGAGCAGAACTTGAGGCTATTCCTCTTCGGCGGGGCGGGAGAACATGCTGTCATCCAGGTCCGGATTCGCCACAAATTCTTCGAAGACTATCTGGAAGGCGGTCTGCCCCATGACTTGGGCTTCGACGGAATGAGCGATCATCATGCCTCCGACGTCCTTGTAGTCTCCCATGTACTGGGTCATCTCCAGGTCCTGCCCCAACTGGGGATTGTAGGTCATGGTGATGTTCTTGATGAGCAGGCCGGTCTCGGTATCGTAGTATTGCTCGAAGACCCGTCCGTTGTTATGGGTCACCTTGAGGTGGTAGACCTCGGTTCCTTCCATGTCTTCAGTCCCCACCAACTCGACCTCGTGGCCTTTCTCCTGATAGTCGATCAAAAGGGGATCGATGTGGGCTCCGCCCAGGAAGTCCCGCCGCTCTCTTTCCGTCATCGCCTCCGGTTTGCCTGTCCCTTGCATGACCGCGGGGACGACCTTCCAGGCGTCCTCGCCGTCGTGGGCCTGGATCAGGGTTGTGCCGGCCACGTCGAGTTCGAAGCGAACCAGGTTGGGGCGCTTTTGATAAATGCGCAGCTCGCCGCTGGCCGCCCCGCCCTGAAAGATCATTTTGCCTTTCGATAGCGAAGTGTCGATCGACATGAACACTTCTTTTCCGCCTTGAGCGTCGATGATTTTGGCAACCACCTCATCAACCGTTTGGGCGCTGAGGATTGCGGTCATGGCCAGCCCTGAAGCAAGTACGACGAACAACTTCCGAATCATGGGAATCTCCTTCTCTGTTGAAGCCGGCCAGAGCCGCATGCCTCTCTCCGCCCCGCCGGTCGATCTGCATAGATTTGTGAAGGCGACCTCGCGGCCGCTCACTGTTCTTCCTACGGATGCTGCTCCTAACCTATTCGCGTCAAGTCTGAAAAAGTATCGGAGCAGGCCGTGGCCGAAGCATTTGCCGCTGACAGAAGGGGTGTTTAGAATCGGATTTGCGGCCGGCTCTCGGACGGGGCTCAGTTTCGAGGACGAACTTTGCGTCACTGGCGTCAACTTGGACGGGAATTCCGTCACCGCGGAAAGCCCATTTTTTATCGTTACGACGGTGCGGGTCCGGTCTTGCTCTGCATTCACGGATTCCCCACCGCCTCCTGGGACTGGCATCGGGTATGGAAGGACCTGACTGGTCATTTCAGGGTGGTGGCCCCCGACCTGATCGGATTCGGATTCTCCGCCAAACCCCGCCACTATGACTATTCCATTTTCGACCAGGCGGACTTGATCGAAGGCCTGCTCCGGCAGCTCGACATCAGCGAGGTCGACATTCTGGCTCACGACTACGGCGACACCGTGGCCCAAGAGCTGCTGGCCAGGCATATCGAGGGGGGGCGCGGACGGCGTGCCTCAGGACTCGGCTTGCGTTCGGTCTGCTTCCTCAATGGCGGGCTCATCCCCGACGCCAACCGTCCGCTGTTCATCCAAAAGCTGCTGCTCTCGCCGCTGGGGAAAGGAGCGGCGTTGCTCTTGGGTGAGCGCACCTTCAGGCGCAACTTCTCACGCCTCTTCGCTCCCGGCAAAGGCCCCGACGATGCCGAGATGGCGCAGTATTGGCGACTGGTGAGCCGCGGCCGAGGACTCGCCATCATGCACAGGCTTATCCAGTACCTGAAAGAGAGGAAGCGCTGGGAAGACCGCTGGGTGGGCGCTTTGGCCCAAAGCGACGTGCCCTTGCGCCTGATCGCCGGGGCTCTTGACAGCATCTCGGGAGGGCGCATGGCCGAGCGCTACCGCCAGGTGGTGCCCGCCGCCGACGTGATAACGTTGGAAGAGGCGGCGCACTATCCTCATCTGGAAGTTCCCGATCTCGTCTTGAGCCACTTTCATCAGTTCATCGAGAGGACTCTTCGCTAGAAAATTCGCTGGAGTGAGCAAGATTGCTAAACAAGACGACGAGACATTCCGATGGAGAGGACAAGTCTTCTAGAGCGCGAGGTGCGTCCTGGAGCCGTCGGGGTTTGGAGCCATGAAAGTCAAGAAACCAGGTGACGGGGAGGCAAGGCAGCCCGCTACTCGCGAGTATCTGACCGCCTGCTTGGTGCTGCTGGCCGGGGTTTCCTTGAGCATCGCCGCCTTCGCCGCCTTGCGGACCTGGGAAAACGACAAGATCCGCAACGACCTCGAACGGGCTGCTGAAGAACGGGTGGCCGAGATCAAGCGGCAGATGGAAGACAGCCTCTCCACGCTGCATTCCATGACGGCCTTCCACGATGCCACTGGCGGCTTCAGCCGGGAGGAGTTTCGCCGCTTCGTCACTCCCGCTCTCCACCGTTCCTCCATCGTACAGTCCCTGGCCTGGGTGCCCCGCGTTGCGGCCGAGGAGCGCCGGAAGTACGAGGACGCGGCCCGCCGCGACGGATTTCGCGACTTCGTCTTCCGCGACTGGGGACAAACCCTGGCGGACGCACCTTTAGCGCCTCCGCGAGATACGTATTTCCCCGTCTACTACGCTGAGCCTGCCGACAACCGTCCCCTCCTGGGACGCGACATCGCCAGCCGAGAAGGCCGCCGACAGGTCATGGAGAAAGCTTGCGACAGGGCCATGATGGCGGCAACGGGACGCATCACCATGTTGGGCGATCCTGAGGATGCCTACGGTTTCTTGGTCTTTCAGCCCGTCTACCGCCAGAACCGGCCGCCCCCCACCAAGGAGGAGAGGCGGGAGAGCCTGGTCGGATTCACGGTGGGCGCGTTTCGCGTGCGCCAACTGGTGGAGAGCGCCTTCGCGCATTTAGACCGTCTGCCGCTGGACGTGCGCCTCCTCGACACCGAGGCGGCGGACGGTGAAAGCGTGATTTTCCAAACTAAGGGAGCAAGCCGGGACAGCCTCTTCACCTACGCCACCGATATGATCATCGCCGGCCGGACCTGGTCTGCGCACTTCTCGGCCCGTCCCAGCTTCATGGCCTCCCAGCGGACCTTTCAGCCCTGGCTCATCCTTGGCTTGGGAGTGGTTTTGACCGCCTTGTTGTGCTTCTACCTGGTCATCGGTATCGGGCGCCGCGCCAGGGTGGAGAAGCTGGTGCGTCAGCGCACAGCCCAGTTGTCGTCCGCCAACGAGCGTTTGCAGCAGGAAGTGAAGGAGAGGCTCAAAGCCGAGGCCGAAATGCGTGAGGCCAAGGAAGCGGCCGAGAAGGCCAACATGGCCAAGACCGATTTCTTGGCCAACATGAGCCACGAGATCCGCACGCCCATGAACGGGGTCATCGGGATGACGGAGTTGCTGCTGGAATCAGGACTCGATTCCAAGCAGCATCAATTCGCCGAAATCATCGACGGCTCAGCCCGCACCTTGCTCAAGATCATCAATGACATTCTCGACTTCTCGAAAATCGAGGCCGGCAAGCTGAACCTCGAGCCCATACCCTTCGACCTCCGCAAAACCATCGAGGAGACCGCCGACCTGCTGGCTCCCAAGGCTCGGGAGAAAGGACTCGACCTGCAGATCGGCTATCCTCAGTCGATTCCGCGCTTTCTCATCGCCGATCCGGTGCGTTTGCGCCAGATTCTTTCCAATCTGCTGGGCAATGCCATCAAGTTCACCGAAGAAGGCTTCGTCCGAGTCGAGGTCCAGGGCGCCAGCCGAGGCCGCCAAGCCGACCTCGAAATAAGGGTCAAAGACAGCGGCATCGGCATACGCTCCGATCAGATCGATCGCCTCTTCGAGAAGTTTACCCAGGCCGACCCTTCCACCACCCGCAAGTACGGAGGCACCGGCCTGGGGCTGGCCATCTCCAAGCAGTTGGCGGAGATGATGGGTGGAACGCTCTCAGCCGAAGGCCGGCCGGGCCAAGGTTCCTGCTTCTGTTTTCGGGTCAGCCTGCCGCTCGATCCCAATTCCTTTCAGCATCAACATGCCGAAGCGGCGCCAGTCGCCCAAGCTCCAGCCCGCAACGGCGACTTCAGATCGGAGAAGGGAGAATTGGCCGTTGCGGGTTGCAGGGTGTTGGTGGCCGAGGACAATCTGGTCAACCAAAAAGTGGCCCTGCGCATCCTGGAAACGCTGGGATGCAGGGCCGACATCGCCTCCAACGGACGCAAGGCTGTAAAGATGATTCAAGAGAGCCGATACGATCTGGTCTTCATGGATTGCCAGATGCCCGAGATGGACGGCTATGAAGCCACCGCCGAGATCCGCCGGTTAAGAATGGAGCAGGAACTCCCCATCATCGCCATGACGGCCCACGCCATGGAGGGTGCCCGGGAGAAATGTCTGGAGGCGGGCATGAACGACTACATTGCCAAACCCATCAGCCGGGAGGAGCTGCAGAAGATGCTGCTGCGCTGGTCGGGGCGGGCCACTCAGCCAGACCGTTCCTGACTCGACCTCAGGACCCCTTCGGCGGCTTGAAATGCAGCTTGAAGGCCTTGCACAGCCACTTTTTCTTGCGCGCCACCCGCCCGCACTTGCGGCAGGCGAAGCGGGGCTTGGCGACCACAGAGGGATGCTCCGAGTAGAGCTTCTCGAAGTCTCCCCGGTCCCACTTGCAGATGGTTGTCTTCAGCTTCGCCATGCCTGGCAAACAGGTTATCCCATTCGGCCTCGGCAAGTCGGAGACCCAAGCCGGACAGGGGGCTTTACAGGATCAGGTAACTTCACAACCCTCGATGCGCTGAGGCATGATGCGGACCTGGAAAGCGTCGCGCAGGCGCTTGAAGGCGGGAAGGTGTTTCTCTTCCAGAGGCTTGTCGGAGGGCCAGGAGATCATCTGGCGGGGATTGATGTAGCGTCCCGAGCGGTCCTGAACGCGATAATCGAGGTGAGGTCCGGTGGAGACGCCGGTCGAACCCACCCTGCCCACCATTTGGCCTTGTTGCACCGCCTGTCCGACTTTGACGGCGATGCGGGAAAGGTGAGCATAGCCGGTGACGTACCCGTTGGCGTGGCGGACCCGCACCATCTTGCCGAATCCGCCGTTGCGTCCTGCCAGGATCACGCGTCCCGAGGCCGAGGCAAGGACAGGAGTGCCGTAAGGCGCACCGTAGTCGACCCCCAAATGGGGACGGCGGACTTTGTGGATGGGGTGAAAGCGGCTGTAGCTGTAGCCCGAGGTCACCCGCGGATTGAAAGCGAAGGGGACTTTGAGGAAAGCCTTGCGGACGGCCTGTCCGTCACGGTCGTAATAGATGTTCTTGCCGCGTTCCGGATGATGGAAGAGAAAGGCGTAGAAATCTTTGGAGCCGCTGGAATAGCGCCCCGCCAAGATGTCTCCGTAGCCGGCCGGCTCACCCTCCTTGAAGCGCCTCTGCACGATGACGCTGAAGGAATCGCCGGGCTGGGCGGTGGTGAAATCCACATCCCACTGAAAGAGGTTGGCGATCATCATGACGAGTTGGCTGTCTCCGCCCTGCTGCAGGATGCTGTTCCAGAGCGAGGACTCGATCACGCCTTCGATCTGAAACTCCTCGAGCCGGAAATCGAAGGCCAGGCGGTCAGCCCGGTATCCTCCCTGGGAGTCCGGCTCAATGCGCAGGAATTCCTCTTCGTCGATATCGTACTCCAGGGCTGCCAGGCTTCCTTCGCGGTCGCGCTCGATCATGAGCCGATGCCCCGCCCGCACGCGGGCCAAGTTGTAGACCGGACGCACGTCGTCGATCATGGCCTGGACCTGGGCCGGTGAAAAGCCCTCTTCAACCAAGGCCTGATGAAAGGAGGAACCGGAGGGAAACGGGCCCTCGCTGCGCAGGGGGAGGGTGGCTTCAGCAGAATCCGCCGCCAGGGGCGCTCTCTCGGCCTCAGCTTCGGTTTCCGAAGGCGCAAAGGCATGGCTCAAAGGGGCCGTGGAAGCCTCCGACCCCGTGCAGCCGACTTGCCAGGCTAAGCAAACGGTCAACAGGCTGCCCGCCCAAAACCGGCGTTTTCTCGTGCTGCCTTTCAAGCAGGTTTGATCAAGCTCGCGATTCCTCATCAAATCTCGCAGTCGCCCTCTTAGTTCTTGATGCGCCGATCCACCTTCTCCCGCAGCCGCTCTTCGACCAGCGGCGGGACCAGGCCCTGTACGGAGCCCCCCAAAGTGGCCACCTCGCGCACCAAACTGGAACTGAGATAGGAATATTCTTCGCTGGGAACCAGAAAAACGGTTTCCAGTTGTGGTCTTAAACGCCGGTTCATGAGGGCCATCTGGAATTCGTATTCATAGTCGGTGACGGCCCGAATGCCCCGCAGAATCACCTTGGCTTGCCGCCGCGAAACGTAGTCCACCAGCAGGCCGTTGAAGGAATCCACATGGACATTGTCCCATTGGGCGGTGACTTGCCCCAGCATGTCGCTGCGTTCGGCGATCGAGAAGAGGGGCTTCTTGCCCCGGTTGACCAGGATGGCCACGATGACCTCGCCGAAGATCTCCCGGCCCCGCTTGATGATGTCCAGATGCCCGTTGGTCACGGGGTCGAAAGAACCGGGATAAATGGCTTTCACATGCTCGCCCATCAGGGCGCATCTTATCGAAGTCAGGCTGAGCATGCCAATCTTCGTTTTGATTTCGCGCCCAGTAATCCGTATCCTTAACGCCGTCAAGGACAAGCCTAAGGAGAAGCCGATGAGCATGCAGTCGAGTGTGGAAGGACTTCTGGCCGGCAAGGTGGGGCTGGTATTGGGCGTGGCTCACAAGAGCAGTCTGGCCTGGGCCATCGCCCAGTCGCTGCACCAGTCGGGCATGCGCCTGGCCCTCACCTACCAGTCGGAACGTCAGGAGCGCAACGCCCGTAAGCTGGTGGAGGGGCTGGAAGGCGGCGAGAGCGTCCTGCTCCTGCCCTGCGACGTCACTTCAGACCAGCAGATGGACCAGGTCTTCGCTCGAGTCCAGGAAGAGGCGGGTCGGCTCGACACCCTGGTCCATTCCATCGCCTTCGCCCAGCGCGAGGACCTCAGCGGAGGCTTTTCAGAAACCTCGCGGGAGGGCTTCTCGCTTTCCCAGGAAATCAGCGCCTACTCTCTCATTGCGCTGGTGCGGCGGGCCGTGCCCCTGTTCGAGGAGGCAGGAGGAGGCAGCGTCATCACGCTCACCTACCTGGGCGGGGAGAGGGTCGTCGACAACTACAACATGATGGGGATCTCAAAGGCGTCCCTGGATATGTGCGTCCGCTATCTGGCGGCTGAGTTGGGAGCCAAGAACATCCGCGTCAACGCCATCTCGGCGGGACCTGTCAAGACACTTTCGGCGCGTGGGGTCTCGGGATTCACCAGCATCTTGGGCGTGATGGCCGAAAAGGCTCCCATGCGCCGCAACATCGAGGCTTCGGAAGTGGGCGCAACGGCGCTCTACCTGGCCAGTCCCCTCTCCAGCGGAATGACCGGCGAGGTGCTCCACGTCGACGCGGGCTACCACATCCTGGGCAATTGAACGGTCAGCGGCGCAGCCTGCGCAGGATGAGCCTGACCATTTCGCCCAGCGGCGCGGGACGGGCTTGCTTCAATCGCACGTTTTCCCGGCCGATCTGGAAGGCCCAGTTCCAGTGGCGGATCAGTTGCCGGTAGGCATTTATCAGTCCGCCTGAGTAGATATGGGTGGGTTCGGACGTCACTCCGTTGACCTCCAGCACCTTGAAGCGTCCTTGGCCTAGCGCCTGGTCGCTGGGGGAGCGTACGTCCAGGCGCCCGTAGAAGAAGCCCTCGAGACGGCGCGAGATGCGGTCCATGGCTTGGCCCAGTTGGGCACTGATCAACTCGCTCCCGTTCTCGAAGATGGCGCCGCGGGAATGGGTGCCGACGTGGGTGAGCTGCACTTCCTGCCCTTTTTCAGGGATCTCCCACAAACGTCCCCGCAGGTTTCGGAAGTAGTGAGAAGCCATGCAGACGGCCCTTTTGTCATCCAGTATCAGTTCCTCGATGGTGCGCCGTCCGTCTCCCTTCACCTTGGGCAGTATCTTGCGGGTGATGGAGGTGATGCGTCCTTTTTCTTCTCCGGGCCGGCGCACATAGAAGACCCCGAACTCGGGGCCCGAAGCAAAAGCCTGCGCCATCATTTGCCGCTCGGCCTTGTGCAGGATCTCGAGGGCTTGCTCGCGGTCCGTGGCCAGACTGACCTGAAACCCTCTTTCCCCCCGCTCGGGCTTGAGGATGACCGGAAAGTCCAATCCCTCCTCTTGCATCAAGGCCTGCAATGCCTCTCGGGCCTGGTCCGGCTCTCTGGGCAGCAGGCGGGCGGGCAGGGCGTGGTCCGCGGGCAGCTTTTCCAGCAGGGGCGACTTGGGTTCCTCGGTGAATCCGCCCTGGGGGATGGCGGGGTTGGCGGCAGTGAAGACGGTGATGGAGCGGTAGCGCAGCATCATCACGGCGATAGCGGCCACCACGGGAGGGTAGAAGGCCCACGGAGGCCAGAATTCCCAACGCAGCTTGCGCCGGACGCTTCCGGCCAGCAGCCTGCGTCCCCGCTTGTTGGCGAGGGGCAAAAGCACGCGGGCCGAAAAGAAGATGGCCGCCACCAGCGCGGCCAAGGCCAGCCAGGCGTAATCGTGAAAATAGTCCAGGTAGAGGAGCGCGTCCTGGCCCAGCAGCATGGAGAGCCCCACCAGACCGGGCGTCCAGATCACGGCCATGAGGACGAAGAAAAAAAGGAAGACGGCAAAGCTGGTGTTGAGCATGCCGGCGGCGAAGTAGGTGGGCAGGCGGCTGCCGGGAATGAAACGGCTGGCGGCGATGACCATGGGCCCGTTGGTGGCCAGCCAGCGGGAACTGCGGTCGATGTCCTGGTCGCGCAGCAGCCACTTCAGGGGGGCTCGCTGCAGGGCCGGGCGTCCCAGCAGCCGGCCCATCCAGAAAAGTCCCGCGTCGCCGATCACGATTCCCGTGAAGCAGGCGCTGACGCCGGTCAGGAAATCGATGCGGCCGACGGCGATCACCAGTCCTGCCAGGATGCAGGTAAGATCTTCGCTGACGAAGGTGGCCACCACGATGAGAAGCCAGAAGACCACCAGGGTAAGTCCTTGGGCCTTGGGGACGTCCCGGGGCCGGAAGGGACGTCGGGAGGCCTCGATCCTGGCAGGGTCGGCGTGGGCACGGTCGGGGGCCGTTCCCGCTTCAACCTGCTCGACGAAGGCCCCGATTTGGGCGGCTATGCCGGGACCGTCCAGGAAGACGCCGAAATGGCTGTCGCGGCGGATCTCGAGGATGCTCTGAGGGACCAGGCGATGGTGCTCGCGGGCCGCCCCGATGGGTACCAGGGGATCCTCTTGGGCGTGGATGATGAGCATGGGCTTGCGGTAGTCGCGCAAGATCTGGCGCAGAGGACGCTGGTCGGTGTCGTAGAAATTGCGTGCATACTCGACGCTCAAGAAAGCGTTGTCTAGGGCCCCGAAGTGGGGGAAGCCTTCGCGCAGTCCCCACAACAGCGCCAGTTGGATTCCGTGCACGAGATGGTTGAAATGGTAATTGCCCAGCAGTTCGATTTCCTGTACGCCAATGGCCGACAGCAAGACCAGGCTCTCCACCCGCTCGGGAGCCAGCCGCTGGGCTTGAAGCACCACGCCTCCTCCCATGCTGTAACCCACCCAGTGGGCCTTCTCCACGCCCAGCGCCTCCAGCCAGTCGAGCAGGTAGCCGGCGTGTGCCTCCACTCCGTAGTCGGGCACGTTGCGGGTGGAGGCTCCGAATCCCGGAAGGTCGGGGGTCAACACCCGCATGTCCGCCGCTAGAGCCGGAATGACACTGCGGAAGTTGGCCTTGTCACCGGGCGAGCCGTGAACCAGCACCACCACCGGGGCCGGCGAGCCGTCCGGGTCCTGCCCAGTGAGCGGGCCCCGGTCGAAATAGCTGATGGTGACCTGCGGCCGGTCCTGGTTGGCCTGGAGTTCGATGCTCCGCGCATCGGGCCACTGGTAAGGCGGCGGGGGAGGCGTCCACCAGCGGTAGAGATGGGAGAGCGCCAGCAGCAGCAGGTAGGTCGCCAGCAGGTAGCGCAACCAGGGGCGGCGGGCGCGTGCAGGAGAAGGACTCAAGCGGTTTCGCCCTCCGGGTTGCCCGGCTGGCGCACGGGACGGAACAACTCGCTGACGCCCTGCTGCAGGCGCCGCGCCATGTCCTTGCGGTCGCTTCCGCTCAGAGGCTGGGGAGCGAAGTCGAGATAAGCGTCGAATCCCGGCAGCGAGAGCATGCGCATCAGGTGGCTGGGCAGGGGCATCGGGCCCCACCAGCACACCACCAGCGAAGCCGGCGGGGAGTCCTCAGGCGTTCGATAGCTGAGGGCGCAATAATGCACCGGAACTCCGGCGTCCACGGCCGCTTGCAGCAGTGAAGGCTTGAAAGGCCGCACCCGGCTGCCGTCGGTAGAGGTGGCCTCGGGAAAGAAAATGATTCCTGTCGCCTCCTGGAGCCGGTCGGACACCAGGCGATTGACCCGCACCACGTCTTTGCGCAGGGTGCGGTCCACGAAGAGGGTGTCCACGGAACGGCACAGCCAGTTGATGAAAGGCCAGCGGTCGATGTCGGCTTTGGCCACGAAGACGCAGTCCAAATGACCCGCCAAGAGGAGAATGTCGACGTAACTGAGGTGATTGCTGACCAGCACGAAAGGCGGTTGCGGCGGACGGCCGCTGAGGTGGACCCGCATGCCGAAGATGGATTGCATTCCCCGCGACCAATGACGGAAGGCGAAGTAACGCCAGCGCCTGCGTCCCTGGTGAGCCAGGCGGGCCGGCGCCTTGCCGGCCAGGAAAAAGAGATAGACCAAGACGGTCCAAGGTATCAGCGCTCCCAGCCTCAAAGGAGCTCTGATGACGGCCGGCAGATGGGCCGGCCAGCCGAAGCTGTCCTCGGATGGGCGGGAGTCTGCTTTCATCACTGAAAGAAGAGCCGATACTTCTCGCGATTCAGATCGGCGATGTCCAGCAGCACGAAGAAATCGATGGTCTTGAAGGCGGCGTCGACGGCCGGTCCGCTGCAAACCTTGGCGTTGTAGCGCAGGTAGGTCCGGAAAAGAGTCGGGATCTCCAACTGCTCAACGGGCTCGACATCCTCGCACGGCGGACACTCGAAGCCCTCTTTGGGCTTCACCTGAAAGCTCGGATGAATGTGCCCCTCTCTGCGGAAGTAACGCAAGGCCAGGTGCCCCACCTGGGGATCCTGAGAGTTCAGCGAGCAACATCCGAAGAGTCTTCTCTGACGGTTGAAGGAAAGATATAGGGCCAGCGCCTTCCAAAGAAGAAAGAGGACCCGCTTGTTGCGGTGCGAACGCAGCACGCAGGCACGCCCGATCTCCATGGAATTGTGCAGGATCTCCTCTGGAAGGGGCCGCAGGTCGAACTCGGTTTCCGAATAGAATCCCAAATTGTTGCGGGCCATTTCCGAGGTCTGCAGGCGGATGGTTCCAACAGGGCGCTGCTCCTGACGGCTGAGGACCACGGCATGATGACAAACCGCGTCGAAGGGGTCTTCGTCGCGTCCGCTCAAATAAGACTCGTCCAGCCCCTCGCCCAATTCCAGATTGAAGACCTCGAAGCGCAAACGGAGGATCTGTTCCAATTCCTGAGGTGAGCGGGCGAAGCGCACCACGTAGTCTCCCTGGGTCAGCTCGGTCTCGGGGAGATTGCCGCGCGCAATGGGGTAGACGGCGCTGATGCCGGTCGACCCCTGCTGATCAAGTTTGCGCCTCTGCCGTCCGCCGGGAGGTTCGCCCCGGCCCTCCGATTGAGGCTCTTTGATCGTCGATTCGTTGCTCATATGCGTGGGCCTCCGATTAGTGCCGCCGCCCTCTAAGGGTGGTGGACTGATCCCCTACATTTCCTCATCAGCTAGGGACGAAGAAATGCATTGATTCATTAACCGTTTCGTCCCAGAAGCGGTTTTTCACCAATCGCCCTTCCTCGAGCGTCGGAGTTCTCCAACAAAGCGCAACGGCAGGATACCAGAAGACCTCCGACCGCGCTCGCCGAAAAGGGAGTTTTCAAGCCAAGATGAGGCGATCCGCGGCCTTCCTCGCCCTGGTCTCTCCGCCAGCTCCTCCCTCTCTCGAAGCCGGGATGCGGACCGCAAGGCGATAGGAAAAGAGAAGAAAATTTGCAAACAAGCAACTGGGCAGTATAGAATTGCAAAACTTTAAGCTGGCGGGTATCAATTGAACAGCGAATGTTCTTGCATGCCAGCATGGTTGGCGGGGGACGGAGCAAGCTTCACTGAGCCACCGGATTTGTTGTCTTACAAACAGGCGTGGCGTTTTTTTGCCATAATGTCTGTGCCATGCGTGAGTCCGGTCCCTCCAACAGAGGAAAGCAAGATGGTTGCACAGGGGTGAAGGAAAAAGATCTTTTTTTTTCTTCTACCTCTTGCTTTTTTCCCGATTGTGATATCCAATGAGGAAACCGGAAAGCCTGGCAGAGCGCTTCACTGTCCGCTAAGGGCCTGAAAAGCCTGGAAGAATTTGCGAAATCGGAGGATTGCAAGGTGAAGCAGTTCTTTCCAGAGAACCGAAACCACTGGGGGTAGACAATGAGAAGATCCGGCAAATCGACCAGCGTCATCAACAATTACGTGGGAGACTGCATCCGGCAGATCCGCATCGCCAAGGAAATCAAAGTCCAGGATATCGCCAAGCATGCCGGTATTCCCGCCAGTTCCTATTCCTGCCTGGAAGGCGGTCGATACAAGATCAACCTTGATAATCTGTTCCGCATCCTGCAAGCGCTGGACTGCGACATCACCGACGTGTGGCCGCAGGGAGATGTACCCGACGTTGACGTCATCAGCGAAAACGATATGCAGAAGATCGTGGACGAGGCCATGCAGAGCAAGCCTCCCGTGGTTTCCCTCGACGACGTGGTGGAAGCCGTCTGCCGTGTGTGCGGCATCAAGGAGATCCGGCGGGGGCCCGAGATCAAGGCCAAGCAGGCCTTTGAAGCCCAAGCCTTGTGCGCTTGCCTGGTGAGGGAACTGCCGCAGCTTTCCCTGACCAGCCTTTCCCATAAGCTGGGCGTTCACATCTCCTCCTTGAGCCGCCGCGCCACCCGCATGATGGAGATGGCCGATGAAGATCCCGAGCTGGAACAGAAAATCAACGACGCCCGCGAAGAACTTCACTACATCATGGGCAGCGAGGACTGAGAGCTGACGGCGGACCAAGGCGGCTTCTCGGGGCCGCTGGTCCGTCGCTCCTCCGGGGCTCCCCCCTGGTCCCCCGGCAGCGCTTGGACGCTTCCCTTTTGTGCCCTCGAAACCCGCCATACCTCCTGCTCGTCTATAATGGAGGCCTTGACGGAAGGAGAGCGCTAGTAAAGTGTCCACGTCCGAGTCAGCTGTCATGCGCAAGGCGTCCGCGCCCCTATCAGCTAGTGCGGACTTCATCGAAGAGCTGTATCGCCGCTGGAAAGAGGACCCCGAGTCGGTTTCGGCTGATTGGGGACACTTCTTCCGCGGATTCGAGATGGGTCTGGGCGACGCCGATCCCCGCGCCGAGCGGGGACAGAATCGCGTCGACCGCCTGGTGGAGGCCTACCGCGCCCAGGGACATCTGGCTGCCCGCGTCGATCCGCTGGGCGATCTGCCCACGCGGGCCCATTCCCACCTGGAGCCCGCTCGATTCGGGCTTTCCCAGGAGGAACTCGAGGAGGAGTTTGAAACTGGACTTAAGGGCCCCCCCAGCCGCGCTCCCCTCAAAGAGACCATCGAGATCCTGCGCCAGACCTATTGCGGCAGCGTGGGAGTCGAGTATCTGCACGGCAACGACCGCGAGATGCATGACTGGCTGGAAGAGCAGATGGAGCCGGTCCGCAACCAGCCCTCCTTCGACCGCGCCAAGCGCTTGCAGATACTCCGCCAGTTGACCGACGCCGAGGTCTTCGAGAACTTCTTGCACCGCCGCTATCCGGGTCAAAAGCGCTTCTCTCTGGAAGGCGGCGAGAGCCTGATCCCCTCCATGCACTTCTTTATCGAGGCGGCGGCTCAGGCCGGGGTGCAGGAAGTGGTGGTGGGCATGGCTCATCGCGGACGCCTCAACGTCCTGGCCAACATTCTCAACAAGCCTTACGCCGAGATCTTCTACGAGTTTGAAGACGTCGATCCGGCGGCCGTCGACGGCGACGGCGACGTCAAGTACCATCGCGGTTACTCCAGTCAGCACAAGTCCGAGTCGGGCGCCGAGATCAAGGTCAGCCTGACGGCTAATCCCTCCCATCTGGAAGCCGTCGATCCGGTGGTGCTGGGACGCACCCGGGCCAAGCAGCGGCGCCACGACGACATCAAGGAACGCCGCAAGGTGGTCCCCCTCTTGCTCCACGGCGATGCCGCTTTCTCGGGACAGGGATTGGTGGCCGAGGCTTTCAACCTCTCGGAACTGCCCGGCTACCGCACCGGCGGATCCGTCCACATCGTGGTCAACAACCAGATCGGTTTTACCACCTCCCCGGAAGACGCCCGCTCCACCCTTTACCCCACCGACGTCGCCAAAATGGTGGGAGCGCCCATCTTCCACGTCAACGGCGATGACCCCGAGGCCGTGGTCTACGTCACCGAACTGGCCCTGCGCTTCCGCCAGCAGTTCGCCAAGGACGTCGTCATCGACCTGGTCTGCTACCGGCGCCACGGCCACAACGAGGGGGACGAACCGCGCTTCACTCAACCACAGCTCTATAAGAAGATCGAGAACCGCCCGCCGGTGCGCGAAATCTACATCGACCACCTGGTCGATTGCTGTGAGCTGAGCGAGGAGGAGGCGGAGGAGCAGAGGAAAGAATTCGATCAGCGCCTTCAGCAAGAGTTGGAGACGCTCAAGCAGGACCAGCCCGAACTGGTGCCCCAGGCTTTCGGGGAATTGTGGGAAGGTCTCGACCAGCCCTACTCCCATGAGCCGGTGGAAACCAAGGTCGGCCACGACGACCTGGTCAAGGTGGCCCGGGCCCTCACCACCGTCCCCCAAGGCTTCGCCCTCAATCCCAAGATCAAGAGGGCCCTGCCCAAGCGCATGGAAGCGGTGGAGGAGAAAGGCGACATCGACTGGCCCTTCGCCGAGTTGCTGGCCTTCGGTTCGCTCCTGATCGAGGGGCTTCCGGTGCGCCTTTCCGGACAGGACTCGGCGCGAGGCACCTTTTCTCAACGTCACTCGGTGTGGCAGGACACCAAGACCCAGGAATCCTACATCCCGCTGGAGCACATCGAGGCCGGGCAGGAGCGCTTCTGTGTCTACAACAGCATGCTCTCCGAGGCCGCGGTGTTGGGCTTCGACTTCGGATACGCTTACTCCGAGCCCTACATGCTGGTGCTTTGGGAAGCTCAGTTCGGCGACTTCGCCAACGGAGCCCAAGTCATCATCGACCAGTTCATCGTCTCTTCCCAGTCGAAGTGGAAGCGGACCGCCGGACTGGTCATGTTGCTGCCCCACGGCTACGAGGGACAGGGACCGGAGCACTCCAGTGCTTATTTGGAACGCTACCTGGCAGCCTGCGCCGAAGACAACATCCAGGTCTGCAATCTGACCACCCCGGCCAACTATTTCCACGTCCTGCGCCGGCAGCTCAAGCGGCCTTTCCGGCGTCCCCTCATCATCATGGCGCCCAAGAGCCTGCTGCGTCACAAGCTCTGCGTCTCTCCCCTGGAGGACTTCAGCCAGGGACGCTTTCAAGAAGTTCTGGACGATCCCGAGCAGCCCCGCCAGGCCAAGCGGCTGGTGCTGTGCAGCGGCAAGGTCTACTATGATCTGCTGCAGCGCCGCCAGGAGAAGGAAGAGGCCTCGGCGGCCCTGATCAGGGTGGAACAATTCTACCCCTACCCGCTGGAGCAGTTGCGCAGCGTTGTGCAACGCTACTCCCACATCGAGGAAGTGGTTTGGGCTCAGGAAGAATCGGCCAACCGCGGCGGCTGGATGTTCATGCACCCCCGGTTGCGCCGCTTGTTTCCCGATTTGCCCCTCAATTACGTTGGACGAGATCCCAGCTCCAGCCCGGCCACCGGGTACCATTCCGTGCACGCAAGGGAGCAGCAGGAACTGGTTGAAGCCGTCTTTCAAGCTGAAGATGAACGTCCTGAAGCCGTCAAAGGCGGTGATTGGGCCTGATGTGCCCTGCCGCCGCAGCCTCTCACCGCATGGGCGAGTCGCCGGCTCAGATTGGAAAGGATAGTCCCCCATGATTGAAGTCAAGGTTCCCGAAGTCGGCGAGTCGATCAGCGAAGGCATCCTGGCCGCCTGGCTGGTCGAGGACGGCGACTTCGTAGAAGTCGATGACGAACTCTTCGAACTGGAAACCGACAAGGTGACCGTCACCATCAACGCCGAGCAGGCGGGCCGCATCGAACTCATGGTAAGCGCAGAGGAAGACGTCGAAGTGGGCCAGGTGGTGGCCAAGATCGACGAATCGGCCCAGAAAAGCGAGGAGGCCGAAACAGGGGAGAGCCAGGAGGCCGCCCCCGAGGAAGAGGAGGAGGAAAAGGCCGCTCAAGAAAAGCAGCAAGCCGGCCAGGGCAAATCCAAAGGCCAGAAAGAGGAGGCCCGGGAAGAGGAGGCCCGGGAAGAGGAGGCCCGAGAAGAGGAGGCCCGGGAAGAGGAGGCTCAGGAAGAGCGCCGGGAAGCCGACGAAAAGGAGGATTCCGCCGCCGGTCCGCAAGAGCGTCCCGGTCCCAAGCCGGTGCAGGCGCAGGATGAGGCGTCGGCCGCCTCCAAGCAGCTCTTCGTGCCACCCTCCGTGCGCCGCATGATCCGCGAGCACCAGATCGACCCCGACGACATCGAAAGCAGCGGGCGGCGCCTCAGCAAGGGCGACGTTATTCGCCATCTCAATCTCCTGCGCAGCGGCGCCCAGCCGTCTCAGGCCGCGCCCCGGCAGCAGGACCGCCCGGCGCCGTCCCCGACGCCCGAGCGTCGAGAGCCGGGGGAGACCGGCCGCCAAACGCGCAGCAAGATGAGTTCGCTGCGCAAGCGCATCGCTGAGCGCCTGGTTCAGGCCCAGCACACGGCAGCCATTCTCACCACCTTCAACGAAGCCGACCTGACCAACCTGATGGCCTGGAGAGATCGTCACAAGAAGGATTTTGAAGAGAAGTACGGCATCAAACTGGGTTTCATGTCCTTCTTCGTCAAGGCGGTCGTGGACGCGCTCAAGACCGTTCCCGAGGTCAATCGGCAGATCGAGGGAGAGGAGATCGTCGAGAACCACTACTATGACATCGGGATCGCCGTCAGTTCGGAACGCGGACTGGTAGTGCCCGTGCTGCGCCAGGCCGACCGCCTCAGCTTCGCCGAGGTGGAAAGCGAGATCGCCGAGCTGGCCCGCAAGGTGCGCGAGAAGAAAATCTCGCTGGACGAACTCAGCGGAGGGGTGTTCACCATCTCCAACGGAGGCGTGTTCGGTTCGCTCCTCTCCACTCCCATACTCAATCCCCCCCAAAGCGGCGTGCTGGGCATGCATTCCATACAAAGGCGCCCGGTGGCGGTGGGAGATTCGGTGGAAGTGCGTCCCATGATGTACCTGGCCCTCAGCTACGACCACCGGGTCATCGACGGACGAGAAGCCGTCACCTTCCTGAAACGCATTTGCCAGTGCGTGGAAGATCCCGAACGCATGATGCTGGAAATCTGAGCCTCCGATCTGCTAAAGTCGGCAAAGCGGGCCGTCCCCGTACAATCCGTCCGATCGAGGAGCCAGTCTGAAATGCCGCCTCTTCTCCATCATGAGCAGATGACGCTTTCCCTAACCCACCTGCTGATTTTGGGCCTGCCCTTCCTGGTGGGCGGCTTGGCCCGTCTCTATTCCCGCCTGCGCCTCTCGTTGCGCAGATCTTCACCTCGCCGCTAAGAGCAGGACCCCATGCCCCCGGCAAAGGGCGCCAAGCGATCTGTGGGCGTCCTCAGGGCCCTCGAGGTCTATCCCTCCGCAACCGCTTCAGTCCTTTACTGACACGTTTTCTTGATTAGCACATAACGGCTAGCAATCAATCGGCTCTGAATCCAGGAATTCTCGCAAAAATGGTCTTTTTATCTCGTCCATGGCGGGTGCGGGAACGTTAGAGGTAGAGGAGTCCGGCGCTTCGGGCTTGCCAGTCGGAAATCGCCGTGCGCTTTCATCCGCTGGAGCTAAGTCTCTGTAAACAATGTCTTTACTGGCGGGAACAGAGATTGATGGCTTGGCCACCGCGGATACTCCCGTCAAACCGTTCTGAAACCGATAGTGGAGTTGGGCTGAGCAGTGCCACCACGAAGGGATAGTTTTAACAAAAGCACCTTGGTATTTACAATATCGATTTGCTACCATGATTACCGCTTCAACGTTTGACGCAACCGCGGGCTCTGATTTTCAAGGTGCCTGCACAGTCAAGGTTTGGACCCGCATGCATACCCCTGGGCTCTTCCGCGAACGGCGGCTGGCGACCTGGGGAAACCTGGAAGGAAGCCTCGCATTGGGCAGCAAGACCGATCCGGTCAACGAATTCGTCTCCTCGACGGTGCGCAGGATCCGCATCGAGAAGGGAATTCGCGTGCAGGACATGGCCCGCCGCACCGGAATCCCCTTGGGGTCGTATTCCTGTCTGGAAACGGGCCGCTACCGCATGAGCCTCGAAAATCTCTTCCGCATCCTGCAGGTTCTGGGCACCGACATCCAGCAGGTGTGGCCGGGCGAGATTACGGAGTGGGTGGAGGAGGTCGACGACGAGTTCATCGAGAAGTGGGTTGAGCGGGCCCGCGCCCGCCAGGTGCCCCAGGTCTCCCTGCAGGACGTGGAACAGGCGGTCTGTGAAACCTATGCCATCGACCGTCAGCAGTTGGCCTCGCCTTCCCGCCGCCGCGAACTGGCCGAAGCGCGGGCGGTGGCTACCGTGCTCGTCAAGGAAACGCCCCACCTCTCGCTGGTGGAATTGAGCCGGCTGATGCGCCGCGACGTTTCTTCGCTCAGCCACGCCCTGCGCCGCACCTATGACCGCCTCAGTTATGACCGCGCCCTGCGCCTCAAGATCCGCCACGCCCGGCGAACCCTCAACCGCCTGCAGCGCGAAGCCGCCCGACGGGTCGGCGCCGAGCAGGAATAACGAGCTGATTCTTGGGCCAACGCCGACGGGGTGCGGCAGGCAGACCCACTCTCATTCCGGGAGTTGGTTTTTGGAGTCCGGTAGGTGCGAAGCCCGGGCTCGCGGATGGCTCTTGTCGTAGATCTTCTTGAGGCGTTCGCGGGCCACGTGGGTGTAGATCTGAGTGGTGGAGATGTCGGCGTGTCCCAGCATCACCTGAACGGCCCTGATGTCGGCTCCGTTCTCCAGCAGGTGGGTGGCGAAACTGTGGCGCAGCTTATGGGGCGAGAGTTTGGCCTTGCGGATGCCGGCCTGGTTGCCGTAGCGGACCACCAGCTTCCAGAAGAGCTGCCGGCTCATGCATCCGCCCTGCTGGGTCAGGAAAAGGTAGGGGCTGGGGCCGGTTTTCCCGGTGAACTGCGGACGGCCTTGCCCGAGGTATCGTTCCAGCCATCCCAGGGCGGCGTCGCCGAAGGGGACCAGACGTTCCTTGGATCCCTTGCCCATGGTCATGAGGTAGCCTTCCTCGCGGTTGACGGCGTCCAGCCGCAGCTTGACCAGTTCGCTCACCCTCAGCCCCGTGGCGTAGAGCACTTCCAGCATGGTGCGGTCGCGCAGGCCGTAGCGCGTCGATAAGTCGGGCTGTTGCAAGAGGGCTTCCACCTCGGCGAATTCCAGGTACTGGGGCAGGGAACGGAAGACGCGGGGCGTTTCCAGGGTTTCCGAGGGATCGTAAGAGAGGTATCCGTCGTTGAGCAGAAAACGGTAGAAGGAGCGGAGGCTGACGATCTTGCGGTGGACGGATGCCGAGGCGAGCCGACCGTGCAGTTCGCGCAGGTAGCGCGTCAGGTGGGCCTTTTCGGCTCGCAGAGCCGTGACCTTCTCCTGCCGCGCCAGAAAGTCGAAGAACTGCTGCACGTCTCGGCGGTAGGCCTTGACGGTGTTGGAGGCGAGTCCGCGCTCAACCTGCAGATAGCGGATGTAGCCGTCGAAGGCCCGCTCAGCGTCTTTCTCCCCCCTGCTCATTTGTCTCCTTCCTGGCGGCTGGCTCCCCTGCCGCGGCCGGAGAGGCGGTTGCGCAGCCCGGCGGTCAGTTCCTTGACTTCTTCCACACCCAACACCAGGCAGCAGGCGAAGTAGAGAGCGCCCCCCCCGGCGATGCAAGCCGCCAGCAGGAGGGCCTGGCTCCAGCGCGAGCCCGAGAGCCACTCCCCGAGGGCGGAGTGCAGCAGATAGACGCCGATCGTCATGACCGCCGTGGCGCCGGCCATTCGGGCCAGGGCCGGAGCTAACTGGGCCCGCATGCTGCCCAGGCGGATGCGCAGCGCGCGCGCCAGCAATCCCACCTGCAGGCTGATGGAAACGCCCGTCCCCAGAGCCAGTCCCAGGTAGGCGCTGCGCGGAGCCACGGGCTGCAGCACCAGGAATACCAGGGTCAGGCTGAAGACGACGTTGACCGCCACCGAAAGTATGCTGATGCGCACCGGAGTGCGGGTGTCGTCGAGGGCGTAGAAGGTGGGGACGTAGACCTTCTGGCAACTGTAGGCCGGAAGGGCCACGGCGTAGACCATGAGGGCCAGGGCGGTGGCGTAGGTGCTTTCGGCGCTGAAGCGGCCCCCCTCGTAGAGCAGTCTGACCAGAGGTTCTGCCAGCAGCAGCATTCCGGCCATGGAGGGCAGGGCCAGCAAGGTCACCAGCCTCAAGGAATGGCAGACGTTGGCCCGCACCTCCTGCTGGCGTCCCTCGGCGGCCAGCAGGGAAACGTTGCGCAAATTGACGGTTCCCACGGCCACCCCGAACATTCCGATGGGCAGGTAAATGATGCGGAAAGCGTAGCCCAGCCAGGACACGACTCCATCGCTGGGCTCCAGGTAAGATGCCATCTGCATGCTGATGAGGACATTGGCCTGCACGGCGCTGATCCCCACCACCGCCGGCCCCATCAGCCGCAGGATTCGCCGGATGCCGGGGTGATTGAGGTCGAGTCCCGGACGGAAGCGGAATCCGTTGCGGCGCATCAGGGGCACCTGTACGGCGAACTGAAGCACGCCTCCCGCCAGCATTCCCAGGGCGAGTCCGGCGGCGGGATTGTAACCCTGGGACTCCAGATAGGGCGCCAGGGTGAATCCCGAGACGATCACGGCCAGGTTGAAGAAAGCAGGGGCCAGGGCCGGCAGAAAGTAGTGTCCCAGGGCGTTGAGGATGCCCATGGCCACCGAAGCCAGCGCCACGAAGAGCAGAAAAGGCGACAGGATCTGCAGGAGGAAGGCCGTCAGACGGGCCTTTTCGGGATCATCGGCGAAACCTGCCGCGGCCAGCAGCATGGCTTGACGCGGAAAGGCCAGCAGCAGCAGGGCGAAGGCGCTCAGCACCATCATCAGCAGACTCATGACCAGGCCCGCCAGGTGCCAGGCCTCACTCCTCGACTTGTTGCGCAGGTAGTCGGTGAAGGTGGGGACGAAGGCCGATGAAAGGGCTCCTTCGGCAAAGAGGTCGCGCAGCAGGTTGGGGATGAGAAAGGCCACCCGCAGGGCGTCCATGGCCAAGCTGGCGCCCAGCAGGCGCGAGAAAACCATCTCCCGCACCAGCCCCAGGATGCGGCTGCACAAGACGGCCAAAGAAACCAGTCCGGCGGCGCGGGCCGCCTCGCCCCTCTGACCGTTGCCCCGCGCCGGCTGAGGATCCTTCTCAGATTGACTGCTCATGCGTCTCCACGCCCATCCCTATTAGTCGCCGCATCTTTAGCGATGGGTCCGCGATACGATATCATCGGCACCTGATGAGACTAGATGAAATTGCCCGCCGCCTGGGCTGTGAACTCAAGGGGCCTGAAGATCTCGAGATCGAGGGCGTGGCCGGAATCGAGGAAGCGGGGCCCGATCAGCTCACCTTTCTTTCCAATCCTAAGTACCGCGCCAAGCTCAAGGAGACCCGGGCCGGGGCCGTGCTGACGGCGCCCGGAGTCGAAACCGACATTCCCCGCCTGGTCACCGACAACCCTTACCTGGCCTTCGCGCGGGCCATCGAGTTCTTTTATCAGCCTCCCCAGGTGGTGCCCGGCATACACCCCACGGCCTGGGTGGCCGAGACGGCCCGACTGGGCGAAGACCATGCCCTGGCCGCCAACGTGGTCATCGGCGAGGGCGCCAGCATCGGCCGCGGAGCCGTGCTTCATCCCAACGTCGTCATCTATCCCTATGCGCAGATCGGCAGCGATTTCGAGGCCCACTCGGGAGCCGTGGTGCGCGAGCACGTGCGCATCGGCGACCGGGTGGTGCTGCAGAACGGAGCCGTCATCGGCGCCGACGGTTTCGGCTTTGCTCCCGACTCGGGTGGCGAGTATCACAAGATGGTGCAATCGGGACTGGTCATCTTGGAGGACGACGTGGAAGTGGGCGCCAACACCTGCATCGACCGCGCCACCGTCGGCGAAACGCGCATCAGCAAGGGGGCCAAGATCGACAACTTGGTGCAGATCGGCCACGGATCCGCCGTCGGTTCCGACAGCGTCGTGGCGGCTCAGGCGGGACTGGCCGGCAGCACCAAGGTCGGCCGGCGCGTCCGCCTGGCCGGTCAGGTCGGGCTGGCCGGCCACCTGACCATCGGAGACGACGCCGTGGTCACGGCCCAGTCCGGTGTCGGCAAGGACGTGGAGCCGGGGACGATGGTGTCCGGCTCGCCCGAGATGGACACGCGTTTGTGGAAGAAGAACTATGTCCTCATGCACCGTTTTCCCGAGTTGGTCAAGACCGTCCGCCGGCTGGAGAAGGAAATCCGCGAGCTGCGGCGACAAGACCGCGGCTGACGGAACTTGGCATAATATAAGCGATGCCAGCCAACCTGACGCCCCAGTACCACGACGCCGAAGAGCGCTTCAAGAAGGCCGCCAGCCATGAGGAGAAGCTGCATGCCCTGGAAGAGATGCTGCGCGTCATTCCCAAGCACAAAGGGACCGAAAAGCTGCAGGCCGACATCAAGACGCGCCTGGCCAAGCTGCGCAAGGGCGGACCGAAGGGCGGACCCGCCACCTCTACCAAGACTCATCACCAAGTCGACAAGGAAGGGGCCGGCCAAGTAGTCATCTGCGGTCCGCCCAACGCGGGCAAGTCGCAACTGGTGGCGTCCCTGACGGCGGCTGACGTGGAAGTGGCCGATTATCCTTTCACCACCCGCGTTCCCCAGCCCGGCATGATGCCTTTCGAGGACATCCAGATCCAATTGGTGGACACGCCTCCTTTGGCGAAGGAAACGCTCGAGCCCTGGCAACTTGCCCTCATCGAGCGGGCCGATGCGGCCTTGCTGCTTTTCGACGTCACCGATGCGGCTTTGCTCGAGCAGAGCGAGTTCATACTGGAGTCGTTCGAGCGGCGCGGCATCGAGATCGGCGAGAAGGCCTCGCCGCCGCTTCTCGTCCTGGGCAACAAGGTCGATCTGAGCGGGGGCAAGGACGAGTTTGAGGCCTGGCAGGAGCTTTACGGCGAGAATCTGCGGGCCCGACCCTTCTCGGCTCTCTCGCAAGGCGATCTGATGGCGCTCAAGTCGCGGCTGTTCAAGACCCTGGACGTGGTGCGCCTCTACACCAAGGCCCCCGGACATCGGGAAGCTGAAGGCGCCCCTTTTGTGCTCAAGCGCGGCACCACCATGATCGAGGCCGCCGCTCACATCCACAAGGACCTGGCCCAGAACTTCAAGTTCGCCAAGGTTTGGAATGACGAACTGGAAGGCCTGATGGTGGAGCGCGAGTATCCCGTGCGTGACAAAGACGTCGCTGAAGTTCATGCCTGATCAGCTTTTTTTCCCGCCTTGCCCCTTGTGCAAGCATGTCGGATATGCTACAGATTCTGGGCACGGTACCCGTCCGTCGGGGAGATTTGGGGGAGTCCGCCTGCCGGATAGCGCCGGCGCCGTTGGCGGCGAGCTTGCCGCTGCGGCGAGTCAACGAGCTAGAGCCTGTCCCTCACAAGGAGCGAATTAACGCATGCCTGAAGATACTCCGCCGCAGACTCCGCCACCGCCTTCTTCGCCGCCGCCGCCTGAGTCGTCCACTCCGCCACCGCCTTCGGGAGGAAGCGGCGGGGGAGGGGAGAACAAGGCCGTGATGTTGGTGCTCAGCTATCTGTACATCCTCGGACTCGTTCCCCTGCTGGTTGAAAAGGACGACGCCGAGGTGCAGTGGCACGCCAAGAACGGGCTTTGCATTCTGGGCGCGGAAATCGTGGCCTGGATCGTGCTGACCATTCTCCAGTTCGTCCCCGTTTTGGGATGGATCTTGGGATGCGGCCTGATTCCTCTGCTCTTTTTGGGATTCCTGGTCCTGCGCATTATCGCCATCGTCAAGGCGACCAAGGGGCAGCGCCTGGTCGTTCCCGTGATCAGCGATTTCGTCAACAAGTTCTAAGACCAAGGGGTCGAGTCATGTTTGCCAGCGCCAGGCGATTGCTGATCTGGCTCGTGATAGCCGCTGCCATGGCGGTTTTCATCGGATCGGGCTTGGCGCTGCGCGCGGAGGTAGGGGCGATCCGTTTCTACCAGGAATACGGATCGCCCATTTCCTCAAAGATCGTTCGCTGCCGGTACCGCCCCACCTGCTCCCACTACGCGCTCGGAGTCCTGGAAGACGACGGCTTGCTGAAAGGGAATCTCAAGGCCGGCCACCGCCTGCTCATGTGCTCTCCCCTGGGATGGGCCTGGGATCAGGTGAGCGGAAACGACTCCTCTCAGCCCCTCGCCTCATCTCCCGGCGACACGGCTCAAAACCGTCCCTAGTGCAAGGCCTCCTCAATCAGATCCGAAGGGCGATTGGGCGCCCTCGGGGGTGCGCCAGCGCTTCATTTCGATGTGAATTCCCAGCAGGTCGAGCGCGCGGCCCACGCTGTGATCGACGATGTCTTGCAGCGATTGTGGGTTGTAGTAGAAGCCCGGGATGGGCGGAGCGATGACGGCTCCCATCTCGGCCAGGGCCGTCAGGTTTCTCAGATGCCCCAGGTGCAAAGGCGATTCCCGCACCATGAGAACCAGCGGACGTTTTTCCTTCAGCGTCACGTCGGCGGCCCGCGTCACCAAGTCCTTGGTGATCGACTGGGCGATGCAGGCCATGGTGTTGACCGAGCAGGGCGCTACCGCCATCCCCTGATGCCTGAAGGAGCCGCTTGAGAGGGCGGCCGCCATGTCGTCCCAGCGGTAGTATTCGTCGGCCAACTCGCGCAGGTAGTCAAGGCTCTTGTCGGTTTCGAGCTGAATGACGCGCAGCGAGGACTTGGTCAGGACGAGGTGGGTTTCGACGTCCTCGCGTTGCTGCAGGATTTCCAGCATGCGGATGCCGTAGACGGGAGCCGATGCCCCTGAGATGGCCACCACGATGCGCTTCTTCTCGCTCACGCCGCTATGCTAGCATGCCCGCCGCCCATGGGCTCGCGCCCCCCTATTTCCAGGGTGCCCTAACTCCTTGCCCGCCCAAGGCTTTCCCCGTATCATCGCCGGATGGCAGTCAAGAAACCCTGGTACAGACAGTTGCACTGGCAGATCCTGATGGGGATGGTGCTGGGCGTGATCTTCGGCGTCTTCGGGGCGCTCAACGGCTGGCACGGGTTCATCTCCGACTGGGTGGCTCCCTGGGGACGCATCTTTCTCAACCTGCTGCTCTTGATCGCCATTCCGCTGGTGCTCACTTCGCTGATCACCGGCGTGGCCTCGCTCTCCGACGTCAGCCGCCTCTCCCGTCTGGGCGGCAAGACCATCGTCCTCTACATGGCTACAACCGCCGTGGCCATCACCATCGGCCTGGGGCTGGCCAACCTGCTGCGTCCCGGCGACTATGTCCCCCGGGAACTGGCCGAGACCCTGCAGGCGCGTTACGAGGCCGAGACCGGCGAGCGCGAGATGGCGGCGGCCTTGACCGAACAGCAGGGGCCCCTACAGCCCCTGGTGGACATCGTGCCGGGAAACTTCTTCGATTCCGCCACCAGCAACCGCAACATGCTGCAGATGGTCTTCGTGGCGCTGCTGGTGGGCGTCGTGCTCATCCAGCTCAAGACCGAGCACACCCGTGTCGTCTACCAGTTCTTCGAAGGCATGAACCAGGTCATCATCAAGATGGTCGACCTGATCATGTACGTGGCGCCGCTGGGCGTCTTCGCCCTGCTGGCCGACACCATCGTGCGGGTGGGGGAGGATCCGGACCAGATCATCGAGTTGTTGGGCGCGCTCGGCTATTACTGCCTGGCGGTTGTGCTGGGCTTGCTGCTGCATGTGGTCATCGTCTACACCTCGCTCATCAACTTCTTGACTCCCATGCCCTTGCGCAAGTTCCTGACCGCCATCGCGCCCGTGCAGTTGGTGGCCTTTTCCACCAGTTCCTCGGGGGCAACCCTGCCCGTCACCATGGAGCGCTGCCAGGACGAGCTGGGCATTTCAGAAGAGGTCTCCTCCTTCGTGCTGCCTCTGGGCGCCACCATCAACATGGACGGCACGGCCCTCTATCAATCGGTCGCCGCCCTTTTCATCGCCCAGGCCCTGGGCATGGAACTGGGACTGGGCGCCCAACTGACCATCGTGTTCACGGCCTTGCTGGCCTCCATCGGCAGCGCCGCCGTTCCCGGAGCCGGCATCATCATGCTGGTCATCATCCTCAACGCCATCGGCGTCCCCGCCGCCGGAATCGCCTTGATCCTGGGCGTTGACCGCATCCTCGACATGTGCCGTACCGCCACCAACGTCACCGGCGACTGCACCGTAGCCACCCTGGTCGCCCACTCCGAAGGCGAACAGCTCAAAGTCGACTAGCTGTGAAGTGAAAAGTGCTGTGTTTTGATTTGAGGCACGTGATTGAAGTGTCCATCGGTAGTCACGACCGTGAGCCCGAATTGCATTGCGGACGCCGCGATCCAGATGTCATTGGTGGGGATCGGCGTGCCGGCCGCCCGCAAGTCGGCCACGATGGACGCGTAATGGCCGGCTGTGTCGGCGGTGATGTCGAGGAGTCTCACTCTTCCCGACGCCAGGAACCGCTCCAGTTCCGTCTCGTTCTTTGCCCGGCGCCGGCCGCGGCGGAACCCTTGATGCAGTTCACCTAAGACCACGGGGTTGAGATAAATCTGAGCGCTTTTCTTCAGCGTTTCCAAGATGGCAGCGTGGCCACGGCGGTAGGCAGAATAACCAGACGTATCCAGCAGGATCATTCGTCCTTCCAGATCTCAGGGTCGATGGTGCGCTGGGCTTCCAACTCCCGGTCAAACGCCTCGGCCTCTTCCCGCGACCAAGTGCCCGCCAACTCTTCGAGAATTCCGTCGTCTTCGGTTTCCTCCTCTATGGCCTCCTCAAGCAGCCGTATCACGGTCCGATTCAGACTCCAGCGCTCTCTCTCTGCCCGCCGACGAACAACCTGCTCCACATGTGGCGGCAAATTGCGCAGTGTAATAGCCTTCATCATCGCACCTCCTGCCATATTCTGCATCACTTTGATGCAAGAATCAAGTGATCGACCTCCCCCAGGCTTCGATAGGCGTGCCCCAGGTCTCCCAACTCCGAACCTTCATCACAGTTCACGCAGGAGGGCGCGGAGGGGGGAGCCGTCGGCGCGGGCGATTTTCAGGGGCGGGGCGATGAGTTCGTAGGTGCCGTCGGGGACGCCGTCCAGGAGGAGGTTTTCCAGGATCAGCACTCTGTGCTGGGCGAAGGCGTGATGGGCGGGGAGGTCTTTGCTGTTCTGGTGGTCGACCGAAGGGGCGTCGAGGCCGACCAGGCGCACGCCGGCCGAGCCGATGGCATCCGCAGCCTGAGCGGAGAAATGGACGAAATGGGACGGGAAAGCGTCCAAGGAGTAGCCGGGATTGCAGTGCACGAGCAGGCGCTGCGGACGCTCCTTCAGCACCTCCTCGACGTGCTCGGGACGGATGAGGTCCGGCGATTGCGCGGAGATCACTCGGCAGGGCCCGATATAGTTGCGGACGTCCACCCGATCCATGGCATCCCCTTCTTCCAGGTAGTGCAGCGGCGCATCGGCGTGACTGCCGGCATGCAGGCTGAGCGTGATCGCCGAGAGGTTGACCGAGTCTCCCCGCGAAAGGAAGAGATTCTGCTGGTGCCGGAAGTGCACGTCACCCGGCCAAACCGCCATGCCGGACCGGAAAGTCGGGGAAAGGTCGTAGATCTTCTTGCCTTGGCTCTTGGCCGGTCGTCCGCTATCTTCCATGACCCGCCACATTACGGCCAGGCGTCGAAAAAGTCCAGTTCCGGACACGATCAGACGGTAGAGGTCGAGAGCTGATCGGCGATGGCAGCCATCTCGTTCATGGTGGCCTCGCATTCCTCCAGCGTGTTGTAGAAGTGGGGAGCCACGCGGATTCCGGCGCCCGGACGGTAGTCGATCATGTATCCGCGATCAAGCAGTCGGCGGCTGACCTGCTGCGCCTGGGGCGGGTTGATGGAAACGGTGCCCCCTCTGCGGCCCGGATCGCGGGGCGTGTTGACCTCGAAGCCCCTTTCCTCGGCCAGCTCGATAAGGCGCTCGGTCATCTGGAGGCTCTTGCGGCGGATGGCTTCCACGCCTACTTCGGCGACGATTTCGTATCCGCTCTTGGCGGCGTAGAGGGCGGGGACGTTGGGGGTGCCGTTGAGGAAGCGGAATCCCGTCTGTGCGTAGGCCATCTGGGGACGGAACTCGAAGGGCTGCTCGTGGGCCATCCATCCGGTCAGTCGAGGCTTGAGCTGATCGCGCAGGTCAGGACGCACCCACAAGTAAGCCACGCCCGGGCCTCCGCACAGCCACTTGACCGAGCCTCCAACCACGAAATCGGCTCCCCAATCGGTGACGTTGAAGGGCACGGTCCCGCAGCTCTGGTAGGTGTCGAGAATGACGTAGGCACCCACCTTGTGGGCCTTTTCGATGATGGGTTCCACCTCCTGGATATAGGCGCTCTTGAAAATCACGTGGGAGATGGGTACAGCCAGGGTGTTTTCGTCGATGGCGTCCAGCAGGGGCTGAAGAGGCACGCCGATCCCGTCGGGACAGGGGATGACCTGGCAGTCCAAGTCGGGATCGGCCTGGTAAAGATAGCGGACGGAAGGGAAGTTGAGTTCCGAGTAAACGATCTTGTTGCGCTTCCCGCCGCGCGGCAGTGAAGAGAGGATGACGGCCTCGGCCAGGGTGACGTTTTGATGAGTGGTCACTTCTCCGGCGCCGGCTCCCAGGATCTTGCCGATCAAGTCGCCAACCTCCAGCGACATGTCCCACCAGCGCTCTTCCCAGGCCCGCACGCCGCGATGATTCCAGACGTCGCCGTACTCCTTGAGGGAGTGGTAGACGCGGCGCGGCATGGCGCCCAGCGAGTTGTTGATCATGTAGACGGTTTCGTCCAGGATGGGAAACTCTTCTCTCCACTGCAGCAGGTCGTCGCTCATCAGCCCAGAATAACAGCAACTGAGCCGATCGTTGAAGGACGGGAGGCGCATCCTTGCGGCGATTCCCCCAAGACCTGCTTCCGGTTGGCCGGGATGGCGGGATTTGGTACCTTGCTCTGGATGTCCTGGTCGCGTGTTGCCGTTACCTTCGTCCTGACCGTGCTGCTCTGGCCAAGCCTTGGGGCGCAGCCTGTCAGTCCTTCCCAGCAAGATCGTGCCCAGCCCGCCTATGACTGGCTCTTCCTGGGTGGACGGGTGCTGGACGGCAGCGGTAATCCCTGGTTTCTGGCCGACCTGGCCGTCAAGGACGGGCGCATCGCCGCCATCGGCGATTTGGGGCAAGCCAGGGCAAGCCGCAAGGTGGAGATGAATGGCCGCTTCATCGTTCCCGGCTTCATCGACCTGCATTCTCATGCCGACGACTCCCTGCGTTCTTCGCGGGGGCTGCGCTCCAGCGATCCGCAGCGCCGCGCGGCGCCCAATCTGGTGAGTCAGGGAATCACCACCGCGGTTGTCAACCAGGATGGCCGGTCGCCCTGGCCTATCGCCGAGCAGAAGAGCGAGCTGATTGAGCTGGGCATCGGACTCAACGCCGTGTTGCTGGCGGGACACGGCACCTTGCGCGGCCAGGTGATGGGCGCCGATTTCAAGCGTCCGGCCCGGCCTGACGAAGTGCAGCAGATGCGCGAACTGCTGCGCCAGGCTCTGGCCCAGGGGGCCTGGGGCGTCTCGGCCGGACTGGAATACGAACCCGGACGCTGGAGCACTACCGACGAACTGGTCGAGTTGATGAAGGAGGTGGCCGCCGCAGGAGGCGTCTACATCTCTCATCAGCGCAGCGAGGGAGCCGATCCCATGTGGTTCTGGCCCAGCCGCTCCCAGAACCGGCCTCCCAGCCTTCTCGATGCCGTGCGCGAGACCATCGAAATCGGAGAGCGCAGCGGAGCCACCGTGGTGGCTTCTCACATCAAGGCCAAGGGAGAGCACTACTGGGGCGCGTCCCAGGCTGCAATCGAACTCATCGAGCGGGCCCGCCAGCGGGGTGTGGAAGTGTGGGCCGACCAGTATCCCTACGACACCACCGGCAGCGACGGATCGACGGTGCTGATTCCCCGCTGGGTGTGGCGTCCCGCTTCGCCCGGCCAGGAGACGGAAGAGGACGACGGCGAGGACGCTCCGCCCGAGGCCTACGGCCAAGCCCTGCGCAGCGTCCTGGCCGATCCTGAAGCCGCGCCTCTGCTGCGCCGCGACGTGGCCCACGAAATCGCCCGCCGGGGAGGGCCCGACAAGATCGTGGTATTCGACCACCCCGATCCGGCAATGATCGGGAGGACCCTTTCCGAGTTGGCAGCCAGTCATGGCATAAGCCCGGTGGAGATGGCTTTCAAGCTGCAGCTTGAGGGCTACGGCAACCGGCCCGGCGGCGCTCGCCTGCGGGGGTTTTCGCTGGCTGAAAGCGACATCCGGCGCTACGCCCGGCGGCCCTGGACGGCAACGGCTTCCGACGCCGGAATCGCACTCCCCGAGGACGGAGCCGTGCATGCCCGCTACTACGGGACCTTTCCCCGCAAACTCCGCCGTTACGCCATCGAGCGCAGCGTCCTCTCGCTGGCTGATGCCGTACGCTCTTCGACCAGCCTGCCAGCCCGCATACTGCGCCTTTCAGACCGGGGACTCCTGCAAGCCGGACTGGCTGCCGACCTGGTGGTCATCGATATTGACGACCTGCAGGACCAGGCGACCTTCTTCAAACCCCACCAACACGCCTCCGGCGTCGACTTCGTGCTGGTCAACGGGCGGGCGGTTCTCGATCAGGGGAGACTGACCGGGGAGCTGGCGGGGAGAGTCCTGCTGCCGCATCGTCGCTGAAACCCGGCTTCAGGCAGCTATTCCAGTTGCAGCAGATCTTCCACCACACTCGGGCCGCCGGGCTGCTTTTTCTCCTCGCCATTCGGTACGAAGACCTTCTTTTGAGGAGCTCTCCACATGTCGGCCGTGGAGGCGGTGTGGACGCAGGCGATCGTGCAGTAGGGGGCGCAGGACTTTTCGGTGAGGAATTCCCGGTCGATGTGGTCTTGGGTGTAGTCCTGCAGCGGAATGCCGGGATAGCCTCTTTGCTGAGAGCAATAGTGAACCAGGCCGTCTTCGCAGATGTAGAGATAGCGGGCCCCTGCCCGGCAGCGCCAGTTGTTGGGCTTGCCCTTGACCAGGTTCTCCTGGAAGATGCGGTTCATGCGCGAGTAGCCCTTCTTGGCCATCATCTTCACGGCCTCGTAGACCGCCACTTCCCGGTCGCCCAAGGGCTCCATGTGGCCGCTGCCGTCGTGGATGATGCCCACGGTGCAGGTAAAGCCCAATTGGTCGGCTCGGCGGGCGATGATGTAGGCGTCCTCGGGGTCTTCCACGCCCGAACCCAGTACCGAGTTGATGTTGACCTTGAACTTGGCGAATTCGGCCAGGTAGCGGAGCTTCTTGTCCAAAACCTTGAGGCTCTTCTTCGACACCTCGTCGGGGTCGACGTTGTCGATGCTGATCTGAAGGTGCTCCAGACCGGCCTCGTTGAGCGACTCGATGCGCTGACGGCTCATGAGATAGCCGTTGGAGATCATCCCCGCCAGCATGCCGCGCTTGCGGATGCGGCGGATGACGTCCTCGATGTGAGGATGCATGAGGGGCTCGCCGCCGCTGATGGTGACGATGGCCGTCCCCAGTTCCGCCAAACGGTCGATGCGGCGGTTCATCTCCTCGATGGGAACCGGATCGGAATGGTCGTCGAACTCATTGCAGTAGGTGCAGGCCAGGTTGCAGCGCCGCATGGGGATGATGTGGGCGAGAAGGGGATGGCGGGTGGAATAAATGGACTTGACGGCCATCTTCCACTCGCGCAGAGTGGTCTTCAACTGGTAGATTTTGCGCTGTCGCTGCGAAGCTTCGGAACGCTTCACAGGGATATTGAAACGATCCAGCGCTTGCCTGACCTTCGAGTTCACAAAGTCTCCCCCAAAACTAAACGCGCACTATACCAACCGGCCCCAAATGCGTCAATTCTATCCGACAGGGAAGTCCCAGGCCAATGTCTATCTTTTGACAGGCCCTTATTTCAAGGTTGGCTTTTCTTCCGCCAGGCATGCTATACTCGGCTTGCTTTTTGAGAATGGTTTTCAAAAAGAGGTCACGGATGGCGATGGCAACCACCCGGCACAACCAGCAGAACCCCCGGCCCGTGCGGCTTTCCGCCTTGGCCACGGGCCAATGCGGGCGTGTCTGCGGAATGGATCAAGATCACCCCTTTTGTCATCGGCTGCGGGATTTGGGCTTCGTGCCCGGAAGCCGCGTAGAGGTGCGCCGCTGTTCGCCCCTGCGGGACCCGGTGGAATACGAAGTCCGCAACACCCGCATTTGCCTGCGGCGCAGCGAGTCCTGCTGCATTTTTGTCCTGCTGGACGAACTTGAAGGGCGCATGGCGGGCGACGCCACCTACCGCAACGGCAACGGAAACGGCAATCGCAACGGCTCCGTCCGAAAGGACGACGTGTGAGCGGGCCGTCTTGCCATCAGGATGCCCCCGACGCGGTTTTGCCAGTGCTCAACTCGCAACGCCGCGTGGCTCTGGTGGGCAGTCCCAACTCGGGAAAGACCACCGTCTTCAACGCCCTCACCGGACTGCGCAGCAAAGTGGCCAACTACGCCGGCGTCACCGTCGAGTTGGCGGTGGGGACGCTGCGCGGAGTCGACGGCACCCAGGTTGAAATCATCGACCTTCCCGGAACCTACAGCCTCGATCCCCATTCGCCTGAAGAGCGGCTGACCTTGAATTTTCTTCGCGGGCGCCTGGCTTCCGAGCCGCAGCCGGACGCCGTGCTCTTCGTGGCCGACAGCACCTCGCTTTCGCGTTCCTTGCCCTTGCTGGGCGCGGTCATGGAGCTGGGATTGCCGGTGGTGCTGGTGCTGACCATGATCGACGAGATCGAGTCCCGCCGCGGACGCGTCGATCCGCACAAGCTGGAACGCTTGCTGGGCATCCCGGTGGAGCCGGTGGTGGCCAACCGCGGACGCGGCATCGAGAGCCTCAAGCAGCGCCTTCTCAGCCCCCGCGCCCTCTACCCGCCCATGCCCGAGAGTCCCGTTCCCGACGATCCCGCCCAGCGCTTCGCCTGGGGCGACGAGATTCTGCGCCAGGCCTATCGCTCGCCGGTCGCGGGCACGCCCTTCACCGATACTCTCGACCGCTGGATGCTGCATCCGGTGACGGGAGTCATCACGTTCCTGGCCGTCATGCTCTTTTTCTTCCAGTCCATTTTCTCCTGGGCCCAGCCCATGATGGACGGCCTGGACAGCGCGGTGGGCATGCTCGGCGGCTACTTGACGACGCTGCTTCCCGCCGGAATGCTGCGCGACATCCTTGTCGACGGCGTGCTTACCGGAGTGGGCAGCGTCATCGTCTTTGTTCCCCAGATCGCCCTGCTCTTCCTGTTGCTGACCTTCTTTGAGCAGGTGGGCTACATGAGCCGCGCCGTCTTCCTGGTGGACCGCCTCATGAGCTGGGCGGGGCTGGATGGACGGAGCTTCGTTTCCCTGCTCTCCGGCTACGCCTGCGCCATTCCCGGGATCATGGCCACCCGCTCCATTCCCGATCGACGACAGCGTATGGCCACCATACTGGTGACGCCTTTCATGACCTGCTCGGCCCGCCTGCCCGTCTACGCCGTGCTCATCGCGGCCTTCGTTCCCTCGCAGACGGTGGCCGGTTTTCTCAACCTGCAGGGACTGGTCATGATGGGTCTCTACCTGGCGGGAGCGCTGGCCGCCTTGCTGGCCGCCACCTGGCTGCGGCGCGGGCCCTTGAAGGGTCAGTCGATGCCTTTCTTCGTCGAGTTGCCCCCTTACCGCCGCCCCACCGCCCGGGTCTTGTGGAGGGGCGTATGGATGCCGGTTTCCAGCTTCTTGCGCCGGGCCGGAACCATTATCCTGGCGGCCTCCATCCTGCTTTGGGCGATGCTCACCTTCCCCCGCGTCGAGGTGCCGGCTCACGTTGAAGCCCAGGGACGGCAGGCCTATCAGGCCTACCAACTGGAACACTCGCTGGCGGCTTCGACCGGGAAACTGCTGGAGCCCGTCTTCGAGCCCATCGGATTCGACTGGCGCATCTCGGTGGGCATCGTGGCCTCGCTGGCCGCCCGCGAAGTCATCATCGCCACCTTGGCCCAGATCTACTCGGTGGAGGAAGAGGACGAAACGGCCCTGGTCAGCACGCTGCGCAGCCGTTTGGCCCCGCCCAGCGTGCCTCCCGACCAGGCCACCGGGGCACAGAGGTTGGCCGTGGCCCTTTCGCTGCTGGCCTTCTTCATTTTCGCCCTGCAGTGCGTCTCCACCCTGGCGGTCATGCGTCGCGAGACCGGGAATTGGCGCTTGCCGGCCCTGGCTTTCGGCGGAATGTTCGTGATCGCCTACTGCGCTTCCTGGATCACTTACCACGCCACTCTTTGGCTGGCCGCCTGAGCAGAGTTCCGGTCCCCTACTCCAGCTCGATGACGCGGGCCGGTGTCGACGATTCGCCCCAGCCCAACAGGCGGGCGCCAAGCCAGGCCAGGGTGAGGGTGGGGATGGGCTGAGTGAAGGGGATGAGCATCTCTACCACCGAGGTATTGCGCAAAGGCGTCAGTCCGAAATGGGTGAGCACTATCCATCCGATGGGCGCCGAGAGGAAGTCGAGGGCGAAGTCGAGCAGGTCGAGAGCCACCACCAAGTAGAGAGGGACGGCCCGGATGGCCACCCAAAAATCGGCGTCCGGCGGCAGTTCGATGCGCTTGATGCGGCGGTAGGCGATCACCAGCAGGAGGGCGGCGATGAGCAGTGCTGCCGCCATCCAGATCAGCAACACTGCCACCAGGCCTGATACGAACTCGAAAAACGGTTGGAAATCGTACATCCCTATCGCCTCCGCTCCATCCTTCCACAATAACGGAATCCCCGCTACACTGCCTGGCGTCTCGAAGTTTTTTGGGGGATGCTTGACCTACGGCAGGATATTCCAGTTCTGGATGCCGCTGGCCATGACTTGGCTCATGATGTCGGTGGAGGGCCCTCTGCTGGCCGCCGTCATCGCGCGTCTGCCGGACGCCAAGATCAATCTGGCCGCCTATGGACTGGCCTACTCGGTGGCCTTGGTCGTCGAGTCGCCCATCATCAACATGCTGACCGCGGCCACCGCGCTGGTTCGCGACCGCCTTTCGTTCTTCAAGCTGAGGCGCTTCAACAACGTCCTCAACGCTTCCATCACCGTTCTCATGCTGCTGGCCGGGTCGACCTCGCTCATGCCTTGGCTGACCGCCAACGTCATGGACGTCCCGGTAGAGGTGGGCCAGCTCTCCCGCTGGACCATCCTCTTGCTTCTGCCCTGGCCCGCCATGGTAGGGGTGCGGCGCTTTTATCAGGGCGTCCTCATCGCCGGGGGAAAGACCCGCCAGGTGGCCCTTGGAACCGTCCTGCGCCTGCTGGCGATGGCGGTCTGCGCTTTTGCGGCCGGCTTCTGGAGCGATTTGCCGGGCGCCCTGGTGGGCGGACTGGCACTCACGGCGGGGGTATCGGTGGAGGCCTTGGCCGCTCGTGTGATGGCAGGTCCGGTGGTGGCCGAGTTGATGGAAAAGGAAGGCGAGACGCAGGCCGGCGATGTGACCATTGGCGCCCTCACCCACTTTTACTATCCACTGGCCGTGACCGCGATCCTGGCCCTGGCGGTGCATCCACTGACAAGCTTTCTGGCCGGGCTGGGCAGGCTGCCGCTGGAATCGTTGGCGGTCTTGCCCGTCATCAACTCGCTGGTCTTCATCTTCAGAGCCTTCGGGCTGTCCTACCAGGAAGCCGCCATTGCCTTGATGGGCTCCAAAGGAGAAAACGAAGGCATTCTGCGCCGCTTCGCCGTCATGCTGGGCGCTTCCACCAGCGGAGCCTTGGCCTTGCTGGCCTTCACCCCTCTGGCGACGGTCTGGTACCAGGACATTTCAGGCCTCTCCCCCGACCTGGCCGCCTTCGCTCTTCTGCCGACCCAGATCATGTGCGTGATGCCGGCTTTGACGGTGACCCTGGTATGGCAGCGGTCGGTGCTGGTGGCGATCAAGCGCACCGGACCCATCACCGGGTCTTCGGCTCTGGAGATCGCGGTCATCGTGGCCTCGATGCTGTGCGGACTCTATCTCTTCGACTGGACTGGCGCCGTGGCCGCCGCCGCCGCTTACCTGACGGGACGTCTGGCAGGATGCGGCTACCTGGCAGTGGAGCAACGCCGCTACCGAACCCGGCGCCCTGCGGTCGAATCTTAAGACCCGCTCAAGGTGTCAAGGCGATGATGCGCAAGGGGGCTCCCGAGCCCTCTTGGATTTTCATGGGAAGCGCCACCACATAGGAGCCGCGGGGCTGCAACTGGTCAAGATTGGCGACGTTTTCGAAGATGAGGACGTTGCGGCTGGCCAGGGCCACATGGGCCGTGAAGTCCTGCGAGCGTCCGAAGTCGATGCTGGCCGTGTCAATGCCCACGCCGGCGATCCTGCGCTCCTCGGCTAACCACCTGGCGGCCTCCTCCGAGAGCCCGGGAAAGCTCAGGGACGCCACCGCCTGCTGGCCCTTTTCAGCCGTGCCCAGGTACTGCTCGGCGTCAGGCCAGTAACGGCCGAAGCCGGTACGCAGCAAGACGATGTCGCCTTCCTCGATGGAGCCGTTGGAGGATTCCCAGTCCTGCAAGTCCTGCAGCGAAATCAGATAGTCGCGGTCGCTGGAGACTTGCTCCGAGACGTCGACCACCAGGGCCGGGCCCGTCAACTGCTCAGGCGGGATCTCGCCCACCTTGTGCCCGCCCTCGTAGAAATGGTAGGGGGCATCCAGGTGGGTGCCGCCGTGTTCTGCGGCCTGGAAGGTGTTGGCATTGTAGAAATAGCCCTTGTCGGTAACTCCCTCCGGCCCCTTGTGAAACTCGAACCCCTCGGCGGTGGGCCAGTAGATGGTCTGCTCGTCAAAGGGATAGGTGAGGTCGGTGACCTTGTCGAAGATGATCCCTGCTTGGGCATCCTCCGCCACCTGGGTAGCGGAGTGGTTGTTGCAGGCAGCGGCTGCCAGCAGCAGTCCGGCTATGAGTGCGGTCCAAATCCGAGGTGTCGACATTGGTGCTTTCTCCTTTTTCGGCGCTGGGAAAGAGCCTTTTCCTCATTGTGCCAGATTCTTCCCTGGATGGCCGCCAATAGGCGGTCGAATGCCCTGTCGAAAATTTTTTGAAAAAAATATGAGGGGAAAGGCCGAGGCCAAACGTTGAACCAAGCGACGGCGCGAAGTCGCGCCGGATTGAAGAACCTTTTCAACACATAGGCGTCCCGTTGCTGCGGGAGACAACCGAGAGAAGACGGAGGACGGAACACGTAACGCCCCGGATCATACCGGCGGTTGCCCGCCGTTCAGGTGCGATCCCCGAAAAGAATGGGATTCTTAGCCCCGAAGCGTAGCCCGCGCTTCTCGAGAATCTTTCATCCTCCCCCCTTTGCCGTGTTCCGTCCTCTGTCTTCTCTCCACGATCCCCCCGCTGAGCGGAATGCGGAAGAAGAGCGACCGGCCGACACGGCAACCCCTCCGTTCGGCTCCCCTTCGAGGCTGGCCCCAAACTGTCTTGATACCCACCTCCTAAGCCTCGCGCTCTCCCGCATTCCGCTCTTTTTTTTCTTGACCCCGTCGCCGTTTTGGAAGTTGGACACTTGGAGGTTGGGCGTTGGCGGCAGCCTGTGGTAAATTCTCGCCCCGTGACCCGAGCTGAAAAAGCAGAACGCATCGTGCGTATCCTGGGAGATCTTTACCCTGATCCGCCTATTCCGCTGGAGCATGTCGATCCCTTCACCTTGCTGGTCGCTGTGGCTCTCAGCGCTCAGACCACCGATAAGAAGGTCAATGAAGTCACCCCTGTGCTCTTTTCGCGTGCCCCCACGGCCGAGAAGATGGCAGAGATGGAGGTGGAGGAGATCCGCGACATCATCAAGACCGTGGGACTGGCCCCCACCAAGGCCAAGAACCTGAAGGCCATGTCCCGACGTCTGGCCCGAGAGTACGGCGGCAAGCCGCCGGCCGATCTCGAGAAGCTGGAGGAACTGCCCGGCGTGGGCCGCAAGACGGCTTCGGTGCTCATGGCCCAAGCCTTCGGCCAACCGGCCTTCCCGGTCGACACCCACATTCACCGTCTGGCCGCCCGCTGGGGACTTTCCAACGGCAAGTCGGTGACCCAAACTGAAAAAGATCTCAAGAAGGTCTTCGACCGCTCGTTGTGGAGCAAGCTGCATCTGCAGATCATCTATTTTGGACGCGAACACTGTCCTGCCCGCAACCACGATTTGACCCGCTGCCCCATCTGCTCCTGGGCCGCCAGCAAGACCCGCATCCGCCAGGAAATGGGCCCCGGCGTCGTCTAGCCCCAGGAAACAAGGACCGCTCATCAAGAACCGCTAATTCCGCAGACAAAACTTGCCCTCTTTGCGTTGCTGCGCAATAATCGTGCTCACCATGGAAGCAAATAAGAAAATGTTTCACCCCAAGAACGTCTTATGGTGTCTATACGGTCTGTGGCCGAATGACAACCGGCAGCGTATGAATATCTGACAAGGAGAGAGAATGCCTTCAAGAAAGAACATCCGGCGAATCGACCTTTTCGGGACCTTTATCAACCTTGTCGGCCTCGCTATCGGACTTGCTTTGATGTACTATAACTATCCTGACGAGGCATTCATAGCGATAGCTTTGAGCATCATTATATATGCCTTTGCCAGAGTGGCTGTTGGTTACTATGATATCGAATCCGAAGAGGTCTCCAAGCCCAATGGGAAGCCGAGTTGTGAACCGTTGACTTCCTACAAAGCAGAGACAACCTTCAAGAAAGTCTCAAGATAGGCTCCTCCCTATGAAAAGGGCCTTTTTAATAAGGAGAGCGGAACTGTCATGGCAAAAAGAGTCGTCGACACCAACCAGGACATGGTCAATGTCCTCCTTATTCTCCTGAAATTCATTGTCCTGTTCATCATCGGACTGCAGGGAATCAGGACGCAGTTGGGCATGCCCACCGACAAGTCCACGGGCGTTGTCAATACGACGCCAGAAACCCAATCCTCCGTGAACCCTAGCTTCCCCATCTCGTTTTATCCTGTGATTTACACGCCCGGACATGATTTCCGCGACATCGACTACGACCTTCACGTGGAGGCCTGGCAATGTCAGACACAGTGTGAGATCTCAGACTGGGATCGGAAGACCAAGAACGGTCAGAACTGGAGTCCGGAGAACGAAGCAGGAGACTGGCGACGGATTGACACGGAATCTGAGTCCATTGATCACTCCGGTCTGGGACACAACGGCGCAGTCCCCATCAAGCGCTACAATTTTGATCTGATCGGACCCGGAGGGTCTACGGATCCGTTGCGAGGAACCTATTATTTCATTTACAAGGTTGAGTTTGAGGTCTTCGGCGAAAGCCAGGTCCATTGGAAGCGCTCGAATCGAGGCCACTCGCTTACCATGCACTATACTTCCGACGAGGCGGGTCCTTGGGAGATGCCTCCGCTGAAGATCGTCCGTGGCCGTTGGGGCGATCTGCATCCCAGGCTGGAAGGTTTTCAACTCGATTCCGCTGCGCAGTCTTTCGCAATCGACTCGAGCGCCAATCGCTTCCGCTTGAGGTCGGATCCCGGAACCGAGCCGGTGCTTAGGTTTCGGGTGACAACGACTGTGGCGGCCAAACCGGACGAGAAGCGTTTTACGGTGGAGAACGGACCCGCTCAGGAAGTCACTATCGACAATCGGACCGTACTCTGGTCCTATGATGCTTCCCGCCGTACCTACATCGAAGGCAGGTTCAGTGAGCTCAAGCCCTCTGACAAAGTGTTTTTCCGCCTGCGCTCCAAGGAAGGGCAGAATGCCGACTCCGCCCTTGCGGCAGAGGTTCGATACGGGGAGGAAGTTCCCGGCAGCATGCCAGTGGTGATCCTGGAGAATCAACCGCCGCGCAGCGTATACCGCGGTCAGGCGGGTGCATTCGACCGCGACATGCTCTGGCACTTCCCTTACGACACTTTCACGATGGGAAACCGGTGGTGGTTCGATCTCTCCCGCTGGATTGTGGATCCCGACGGAGAGGACGGCATCCTCCTCGGTTCAGGTTCCTTCCGGCCCGGCTCGAGCTGGCCCGCCGGTTTCCGCATTGAACCGGATCCGACCAGCCCCTCCGCTCAACTGGTATTTGATCCCGATCAATTGCTGCAGGCCGTGCGGGGCGACACCTCCCGCGAGTTGGATTTCACCATTCAGGCAACTGACGGGGAAACCGGTTGGGTTGAATTCAGGGTGACGATCAGAGTCTTGCAGGCTCAGACGTTGAGCAGCGATGCCAGGAGAATCCGCCGGGTGTTGGGTCAGTAAAGACAAGAGAGAGAGCCGCATGACCAATCTACGAATTATGTTGTATCTGCTGCTGATGCCGGCGACGACCGGTTGGGGCCTGAGTCAGGATTCCGAGGATCGGCAACCTGACTGCACTTCCAAAGAAACCCGCATCATGCTGCCCTGCGATACCCACTCTCAGCTTGAAAACTGGCCCGAGCAGGAAGCCGTCAAGGAATTGCTGGGATGGCTGGCGGAGAGCAATCCGTGCACTAGGAACGACGTCTCCTCCGAAGATCTGAACGAAGCCGTTCAGCTCTTCGTGGCCCTGCCCAAAGAAAAGACGGTCGCCGGCTCTCCGCAAGAGAAACCGATCATCGAGCGGACTTTGACGGACATCGATTACCAGTTTTTTCTCTTCACCGGAAGGGAAGACGTGGTGCCGGCTCCCGGGCGGGAACGGACACCGCCTTCCCATAAGGCAGCTCCTCAGCGGGCGGCGCAGTTAAGCACCAGCGATGAGGGAGCGCCGCTGGCCGCTGCCAGCCTGGTGGATATCGTCTTCATCCCCCGTTTTGAGCCCTCTGAGAAGGACGGATGGTACTACGTCATTCCGGTCACAGCGGTTCCTTCCCGCATTCTGGATACGCCGGCCTTTGGCCGCGATCAAGGGGTCAATCTGCGCCGCATCCGTTCTGAGCTGGAACCGACGGGGCTGCGCTTTCTCGCACTGATGCAAAGTCATTTCGCCAACAAGCTGGCCGGAGGTGGGCAGGGGACCAGGCTGACCGAGCGGCTTGAGGACACGGGCCAGGGAGATGAGGCCATGCCGGAACAAGACGAAATCGTCTCGGGCATGCTGGGCAAGGGGCTTCCCTACCGGATTGAGGAACTGGCTTATTTTGACTTGCAGGTCCAGCAAGAGGGCGACAGCGGAGGCGATCCTGAGGAAGTGGGCTTCAGGCAGGCCTACTATCCCATCCTGGCGCGCTTCGAGAAGTTCTGGGACGAGGTGGAGGACCGCCGCATCCGCCTGGGGAGCCTGAGTCAAAAAGCCCTTTCCAAACCCTAACCGACGGGTTCGAAGGCGCCGAGAGAGGAAGGAGAAAGTCTTGAAACGGCATTGGGCAGGATTGTGCGGCTTGTTGCCGCGGAGACGGGGGCTGGGCCTGGCGCTAGGCTGTCTGGCAGTCTTGTGGACGGTGGGCGGCGACCGGCTGCTGGCCCAATGTCCCCTGGATACGCCGCCCTCGGCACCGCAAGCCGGCGACGGCGGCGGACTGCTCAGCTTCGATGTGCCCGATCCTCAGGCGATTCAGACTCAAGGCCAGGGACGCCAGGCCCTTCAGCGCCTGGAAGATTTTCTCACCCGGCTCGACGCTGCCGCCGTGCTCTCCCTCGACTACCCCAAACGGCGCGAACTTCTGGAAAAGCACCGCCAGGTAGAAGCCGTCTATCGGCGCATCGGACGTGACTTCCTGCAAGCTGAGGACTGGTTGGCCAAAGCCACATTGAGCCTCTATCACGCTTTGATCCCCTCGCCTGATCAGGACCGCAGGGACATTTTGGCGCTGAGCAGCAACGCCGTCGCCGACTTCAACCACGTCATCCAGGCGGTCCGCAGCATCGAAGCCAATCAGGGACGCAATTTCGATTCCTACTCGCTCGCCGAGCAATTGGGGCTGGACGTCCTCGACCCGGTGCCCGACTTCATGTGGCTCAAGCGGTTCGTGGAATTGGCCGTCCTGGTGGCGGCTGAACATCCCCGCTATACGGGTCCGTTGGGAACCAATCTGGGCAGGCTGATCTGCGCCGCATCCCGGATTTATACGGACCCCTCCGATCAGGCCTTTCTCAACCGGGCCCATGCCCTGCTGGTGGAGATGGACGCCGGACGGTTGGCCGAGGCCCAGGCGCTCTATCGCTTCGACAGCCGCTTGACCCGCATCTTCTCCTTGCCCGAGTCCGACTGGGGCGATCGCAGCACCGGCGCCTGTTCCCGCCCGGGGCCGGTGGAGGAGCTTCCCGCCTACCAGGTCACCGAGGAGTTTCCGGCACTTCCCGAGGAAACCTTGAGGCACTGTCTGGCTCACGCCGAAGAGCTTTTTCGTCCTGCCTTGCAGGACCCCGCCGAGGTCCTGGAGGCGGCCCGCTTCTTTGGCCGCTACGGAGATTTTCTGGTGGAGGAGGCCGAATTCCTGATTAACAGGGCCTCCCGCGCCGGAGAGGCCTTCCACAAGAGGCTGTTTCTGATGGAGCGGGCGTTTTCTGCCTATCTTGAGGGCATTCGTCTTTCGCCGGCCACGGGACGGGAGGACTCGGTCGACAGGTTGCGGGCTCTCTTTCAGCGCCACGTATCAGCCTTCGGGCAAGAGCTCTTTTGGGCCATGCACTGGTCGACCTTGGTAGAACTCCTGGAAGACCTGCGCCGGCGCGCTACCCAGTCGCCTCAAGGCGGGCCGTTGCTGAGAGAAAGCCAGCTTCGAACCATACACGGACTCTTGGCGCGCACCTACTCCATGCTGGGCAATTCCTCCAAAGCCGTCTATCACCTGGTTCGCGGAGATGTGGATCGTCAGAGGCTGGAAGAGGACCGGCGCGAGTTCGGCGCCTTCGGCATCCGCCCCGGACCGCGTCCCGACCCGTCGGACGGAAACCCGTGAGCTTACAAGGATCATTGAAGGAGATCATCGTGTTCCAGCTAGAGAAATCTCAATCGATTCTCATCATGCTTCTTCTCGTGACCGGCTCATCGCTATGGGCCCAAGAGGCGCCTCAGGATCCGCTGGCGGGCCGCTCAGCCGGGGGACACGCCCATCAGCTTTCCCAAGTAGCTGATTTGTTTCAAGACCTCAAAGGGATTTCTCTCGACCAAGCCTATTCGGCCCCTGCCTTCTCACAGCTCTACTTCGAAAACTACGCCGTCGTGCGAGACATGCAGGAACTGGCCACCCAGGCCGACCAGATTTACCGGCGCAGTCCCCAGCAAGACTTGCTTTATGAAGGGAACGTCCTGATTCATGCCTACATGGCCGTTGCCGCGGCCCGAGTTCAGGACGTAGTGGCTTATGAAAAGCACATGGAGATTGCTTTCAAGCGGGTGAGCAGTCAGCAGAATCTGACCGGAGAGCAGATCGAGACGGCCTTCTGCACGATCCTCTCCACCAATGTTCCCCAACTGGCACGGGACTTTAATACATGGGCTGCCCGATCAACGTGTAGCGACGCCGCCCAAGCTGATCGTCAAGACGACAGGCCTCTCGATACCGTTTCCGCCCCGACTCCTTTCGAGGACTACCGGCAGGCAGCGGGCGGAGCGGTTCGCCTGGTCTTCGATCCCGGGCCGAGCCGGGCCCTTCTGAGGCACTTCGCGGTGCGGGTGGCCGACCCGGATACCGCCTCCCCTCAGTCGATGATCTTCGCCAACTGGTTGACCAATCACTTGCGTGACCCTATCGTCGCCAACTGGCCTCTCGACCATTTCCTCAGTCAATGGTTCCCCGGCTGGACGCCCTCCAGGCGCGACTCCTACTGGGTCGGAGGCGCCGGGCAAGGACCGGACCAAGGCGCTCAGCCCCAACAGGACGCTCCCGTACGTTTGCCGCCCGTCTACTTGCGCAGCGAATCCATCGACATTCAAGTGGAGGACTACTTCGCCGCCGATCCCGGGGACGCCTTGAAGATCGATCTCTTCCAGGAGATGTGGGCCCGCATCAACCAGGGCCGCGAGAGGATCCCGCTGCTGGTCGGCATCCCTGAGGGAAGCTACTACTTTTTTCCCTGTAATCCCGATGACGGCTGCAACTACGTCGAGGAACTGGACAAGAAGACCGGCCCCAACCTGGTGATCGACCGCGACCGCCGTATTCAGCCCGGGCGCTACGAAGTCTACATGTCGGCCTCGCTGAACGATGTGCGGGTAGTGGCCTCCGGCCAGGAGCCCCTGGATACCTGGAGGAGGGTCTTCCAGCCCGACTTTCGCCTGCTGCGGTTCGATGTCGGCTCCGACGACCAGAACGAGATTCTGCACGGTACCGTGCAACTGCGCACTTTCCACCGGCTGACCAACGCCTTCGCCATCCAGACCCAGTTAGAAGCGGCATTCCGCAGTCATAACGACTCCAACGACCTGGCCGGGTTCCTTCCAGAGTTCGTGCCCAGGTCCGAGAGGGGATTGGGCAATTTCGGCACCCGCGAACTGCAGTTCGACATCGGTCCGGTGGTCCGCTACCGCAATTTTCAGTTCGCCCTCATGCAGAGCTTGCGCCGGGTCGACCGCAGCGGCTGGGACCGCTCGGGTACCGTGGGCCAGTTCTTCTTCAACTTCAACTACCTGTTCAACCGGGGACAGGTCGGCGTTTTCCTGACCGACGGCAACCAGGACAACGTAGTGGTGCGCAGCGTGCCCATCACCCCCGTCGAGTCCGAGGAGACCTACCTGGCCGTGACCGACCAGATTGGCGTCAATTTCGATGTAGCCGTGGGAAACGGGGTTTCTGTGGAAGGAGCCTTCGGCTACCTCGAATCGGAACGCAACGACAACGCTCCCGGAGGCGTCTTCCGGGTCAACTTGCCTCCCCTGTGGGGCCGCGTCAAGCTGACCGGAGAGTTCGGCATCAACGAGTCTTTCGTCTCTCAGGACAATAGCTGGCGCTTCGGATTCGGGGTGCGGCTGGGAGAATGGGGACGCTCCAACTCGCCTCGCAACTACCTGGCCGACAAAGGCCCCGTCCCCGTCGTCGTCCCCCGCGTCCGCTACGAGACGCTGACCCGCCGCGTGCGGGGAGACAACCGCGCCCCGGTGGCCGACGCCGGCCCCGACATGCTCGATGTCGAACCCTTCACCCGCATCATCCTCGACGGCACCAATTCCTTCGATCCCGACGACGATCCGCTCACATTTCTATGGGAGCTGCAGGATGACTGCAACTCCGAGACGCAGATCCAGGACGCCGACGAGCCCGTGGCCTCCTTCGTCATCGGCAACGGAGAGACCTGCTCGGCCAGCCTGACCGTCACTGACCCCGACGGACTGAGCGACACCGACGTCAAACTGGTCACCGCGATTCGCCTCGAGCAGCCGGTGATCGTTGAATTCACGGCCGATCCGACGGAGATTCGCGTGGGTGATGCTTCCGTCTTGACTTACCGGGTCGAGAATGCCGAAATGGTCAATATCACCAACGTCGACGGCAACGATCTCGACCCTGCAATGGGCTCGATCCAGGTCATGCCGGTTGAGAGCACTACCTATGTGCTCACCGCCTGCAATGCCGTCAACGAGTGCGCTAATGCCGAAGCGACCGTGCTGGTGCGGCCCGACTTTCCGCGCATCGTTCGCTTCGTGGCTCAAGACAGCGATCTGCGACAAGGCGAGAGCACTACCCTTGAATGGGAAACTGAGGGAGCGACTCGCGTCACCCTGACCAACGGCGGCTCGGGAGAAGTTGCTGAAGTGGCTGTGGATGGGATGCTGGTCGTCACGCCCGAGGTCACGACCACCTTCGTGCTGACAGCCACCAACGACCGCGGGGAAGTCGTGCAGGCTTCCCTGACCATCAGGGTCCGGCCCGCCGACCTGGTGCAAATCGATAGCTTCACGGCTGAGCCGACCGAATTGCGGGGCAGCGGCGAGGTAACCCTGCGCTGGATGACGACGGGTGCCACCTCGGTCCTAATCACCGGAGTCGGCAGCGTGGAGCCCGATGGCGAACGGGTCGTCTTCGTCGACCAGACCACCACCTTCAACATGACCGCCACCAACCAGGAAGGGGAGTTTGCCGAGGCCCAGGCTACGGTTAGGGTCAGACCTCCCTTGCCCCGCATCCTCGCCTTCAGTGCCGATCCTGCGGTGGCCATCATCGGAGGTCTCGATGGCGTGGGTGAGGCCCCCTGCAGCATTAACCAGGCCCGCACTTTCTTGAGCTGGACCACGGAGGACGCTTCCCGGGTCGAACTGACGGTGCCGGACGGCACCACACAGGTGGTCGAGCCAACGGTGCAAATGCAGGCATTCTGTCTGACCCGTACCGGCTCCTTCACGCTGAGGGCCGAAAACGATGAAGGCGAGAGCGTGACGTCGACATTGACAGTGGAAGTCCGGGAGGCCACGCCACGCATCTTTTCCTTTTCGATTTCAGCGTCCAGCGGAAACCCCGCCGACGATCCGGGAGTTTTCGAAAGGAATACTCAGGCCACCCTGAGCTGGGACACCAACTTCAGGGCCGGGGCCGGATGGTCCATAACCATCAGCAATGTGACCCAGCCCATCCCCATGCAGGCCTCAAGCAGTGTTTCCGTCACCCTTACCCAAGACACCAGCTTCACCCTGGTGCTGACCAATGGAACGGGTGAATCGGCCGAGGCGACCATCAGCGTTGCCGTCGACGACCGCCCCGTGATCGGTTCCTTTACGGTGACTCCCGCCGGCTCGTTCCCCTCTACGACGGTGCGGACTCTGAGCTGGACGACGAGCGGAGCGGCCCGGGCACAGATCGCGCCCGGAATCGGCTCGGTGCCCACCAACGGATCGATTCAGATCACGGTTGAGGAGGGTACGACCTTCCGGCTGGTGGCCATCAGTGAAAAGGGTCTGGTGAGCGAGGCTGAAGTGGAGGTGCTGGTCAGCAGTTCAGGACCATGAGGGCGTCTGAATTGATGCGGGCAGGGTCGATGTGCCTGCCTATGCCCGCTCAACGGAGTTCTCGGTACATGTAGTAGGAAGTGCCCAATACGATCAGGCCCAGCATCATCAATCCGACGGCAGGGGGCAGGTCGCCCTGGTAGAGTTCGATAATCCCCAAGGTCATGGCCACTGCTCCGAATATCGAAGTGCACGCGATACAGCAGTAAATTAATATCTTGGACCCGAGGTCCAATTCTTTCCCCTTCTTTGCTTCGATGCCCATCTCTGCCCTCCTTTAAAAGACAAACGCAAAACAAGTGCCGCAGAAGCGGCTGCTGTCCTGCACTCAAAGGGTACATCCGCGCCCCTACCAGCCGCAACGGGGGGCCTTGTCGCCCCGGCCTGACCTTGACTGTTTCGGCTTGATGCCCCATTTACTTTACAAGCAAGCCGAGATGGATGGCCCCAAACACCATCATGGCCCGTGGGTATTATCGAAACTGTCCCGCCCGCACCCGCGATTCGACCCGCTGCCCCATCTGCTCCTGGGCCGCCAGCAAGACCCGCATCCGCCAGGAAATGGGATCTCAAGCCGTGCGGAAGCTTGGGGGAAACCTAGTG
>DATIPQ010000102.1 GCA_035471785.1 Acidobacteriota bacterium | reverse complement strand
CCAGTCGAGGGGCATCGCAGTTGCTGAGCCCGTTGTGCTGATCGGGTAGCCTTCCATAGCCTGCCATGCCCTCCGTAGCCTCTGTCGCAGGAGGGGCGAAGGATCGGCGCAAGGCGCCGGGGCTGCGCAACCGCCAAGTTTCAAAAAACAACTCCCAGGATCAGATCGCGGGGTTCCTGCCGGCGTGTTTCCGGGTGATATAATTTTGGGCTCTTATGAGTGAGGTGAGGGTTCGGTTTGCTCCGTCACCGACGGGGTTTTTGCATATCGGGGGGGCGCGGACGGCGCTGTTTAATCAGCTCTATGCCAGGCAGCAGGGCGGAGAGTTTTTGCTGCGCATTGAGGACACGGACGTCAAAAGGTCGTCCCAAGAGATGGTGGAGGGCATCCTGGAGGGGATGCGCTGGCTGGGGCTGGAGTGGGACGGAGAGCCTGTTTTTCAGTCGCAGCGGCTGGAGCATTACCGGGGGATCGCCGACCGGCTGCTGGAAGCGGGGCAGGCTTATCGGTGCTTTTTGACCCCCGAGGAGTTGGAGGCCAGCCGGGAGGCGGCGCGGCAGGCAGGCAAAGACTGGCGATTCGACCAACGCAGCCGCGGGATGGACCCTGAGGACGCCCGCAAAAGGGCCGGGAAGGGCGAAGCCCACGTGGTGCGCATGAAGGTCGAGGCCGGACGCGCCATCCGGGTGGCCGACCGGGTCTTCGGCAAAGTCGAGGTTGAAAGCGAAAACGTCGAAGACTTCGTGCTGCTGCGCTCGGACGGCATTCCGACCTATCATCTGGCGGTGGTGGCCGACGACACCGAGATGGGCATCACCCACGTCATCCGCGGGGTCGACCACCTGGTCAACACCGCCAAGCACATCCTCATCTACATCGCGCTGGGCGAGAAGGTGCCCAAGTACGTCCATCTGCCCATGATTCTGGGGCCCGACGGCAAGCGCCTGAGCAAGCGCCACGGGGCCACCTCGGTGATGGAATACCGCTCACAGGGATTCCTGCCCCAGGCCCTGCGCAACTACCTGGCGCTGCTGGGCTGGAATCCCAAGAGCAACCAGGAGATCTTCTCCCACGACGAACTCGTCGAGCACTTCAAGCTCTCCCAGATCAACAAAGCCGACGCCGTCTTCGACCGCCACAAGCTGGAGTGGATGAACGGCAAGTACATCTCGTCGCTGTCCGCCGAGGAACTGGCCCCGATGGTCGAGGACGCCCTGCGCCGCCAGGACCTGGAGGCCAACGGAGACACCGAATCGTTCCTGGACGCCATCCGCCTCCTGCAGCCCCGCATGCGCAGCCTGGACGACTTCGCCCAACGCGGACGCCCCTACTTCAGCCAGCGCTTCGAGTACGAAGCCGAAGCGGTGGACAAGTTCCTGCCCCAAGCCGAACGGCCCCGCCTGGCCGAGGCGCTGGAGGATCTGCGCCGGCGCTACCGGCAACTGGAGTCCTTCGACCTGCAGCACACCGAAGAAGTCTTGCGCGACGTCTGCCAGCAGCAGGGAGTCAAGGCCGGAGCCCTGATCGGGGCCGTACGGGTGGGACTGACCGGCCAGAGCGTGGCGCCGGGGATCTTCGACGTCATCGTCCACCTCGGACGGGAAACCGTCGAGCAACGCCTGGAACGCCTCAACGAGTTTCTGCGATGAGCCGTCCCGCCTTGTCGGTCGTGATTCCCGCCTACAACGAGTCAAAGCGGCTCACCCGCTCGCTGGAGCTCATCGTCGACTATCTCAGCCGGCGACAAGAGGCGTTCGAGATTGTGGTGGTGGACGACGGGTCAAGCGACGACACGGCCGAGTTGGCCGCCCACTTCGCCGAGTCCCGGCAAAGCCCGGCGAAGCCCGGCCAATGGACCCTGCGGGTGCTGGTCAACTCGCGCAACCGGGGCAAAGGATACAGCGTCCGCCGGGGAATGCTGGAGGCGCGGGGACACTACGCCTTGCTCACCGACGCCGACCTTTCCACACCCATCGAAGAATTGGCCAAGCTGGAGCGTGAGGTGCGTCAGAGCGCCTGCCAGATCGCCCTGGGCTCGCGCGGCCTCAAGACCTCTGAGGTCGAAGTGCCCCAGCATGGACTGCGCAGATTGTCGGGACGCACTTTCAACGTGATCATGCGCCTGGTCACCGGCCTGCCTTTCAAGGATACTCAATGCGGATTCAAGCTCTTCGAACTGGGTCGCTGCCGGCAACTCTTCCAAGCCCAGTTGCTTGACGGTTTCGGATTCGACGTCGAAGTGCTTTATCTGGCCCGCAAGTGCGGATTGCGGATGGCCGAGGTTGCCGTGGTCTGGCGCAACGTGGAAGGCTCCACCGTCAGCTTCTCCTCCGGACTGAAAGCAGTTTGGGACTTGGCGGTCATCCGCTACTATGACATCAAGCGACGCTACCAGACCAGATCCTGAGAGCAGATCCATGCTGAGGTTGCCGATAAACCAATACCTTTTCCAAGAGCTAAAGTCCTTTGGGTAAAATTACGAGATGAAAAAGGCATGGGGCCGGCTCAGCGATTCTTCGAGCAGGCCTGTCGGAAAGCCGACCCTTTTGTGGACGAAAAGTCTCTGCGGCCTGTCGGGCAGATGATATAAAATCTGCTGAGCCTAAATTTTGATGACAAGTGTTTGCCGGGCCGTCCGGGGCAAAAGGCTGGGACGAATTATAGATGCGGAAAATCTGGACCGTAGCGGGGCTTCTTGTGCTGACGGCCTGCGTCGGCAGCCAAACGTCCGACACCCGGCCTGACCGTCAGTCCTTCCCCATCCCCGAGGATGCACTGACGGTGCAGACTGAGGGCATACTGGGCGGAACCCTCAAGTATCCCCTGCAACGCGATCCGGCCACCTTCAACATTGTGGGCGCGCAGGATACGCGTTCCCGGCTGATCAGCGGTCTCTTCACGGCCACTCTGCTCGAGCTCGACCGCGTCAGCCAAACCCCGTCGCCGGGAGTCGTGCGCGAGTGGCTGTGGTCGGAGGACGGCCTCACCCTGGACCTGACGCTGCGCCGGGGACTCAAGTTCAGCGACGGCGAGCCCATCGACATCGACGACTTGATCTTCAGCCTCAACAAGATTCTCGAGCCCGCTTCGGTGACGAGTCTGCGCTCGTCCTTGCTGTTCGAGGGGCAGAGCATCGAGGTGGAAGCGGTCGACGAGTGGACGGCCCGCCTCAACCTGGCGCGTCCGGACGCCTCGTTCGAGTCTTTCCTGGCCAACTGGCCGCTGCTGCCCAAACACCGTTTCGGGGACGCCGGCCAGGCCATCGAAACCTACTGGACTCTGGAAACGCCCCTGGAGGAGTTAACGGGGGCCGGGCCCTTCCGCATCGACGAATACGTGCCCAGCAGCCACATGCTGCTGCGCCGCAATCCCCACTACTGGAAAGTCGACTCGCAGGGCCGGCGTCTGCCCTACCTGGACGCCATCCGCATCTCCTTCATCTCCGAGATCGACCAGCAGGCCCTGCGCCTGCGCAACGGCGAACTCGACTTGATCGACCACGCCCTTTTGCCCGACCTCTTCCGCCAACTCCAGCAGGACTCGTCGCTGACCGCCTTCAACGCGGGGCCTTCGGGCGACCTGGTGCTGTTTTGGTTCAACTTCAACCTGGACACCGAACCGCCTCCTGGCTCGCCCTTCCTGTCGGCGGCCAAGAAGCGCTGGTTTGCCGACTTCAGCTTCCGCCGGGCCGTCGACCTGGCCATCAACCGGCGTCAGGTCGCCGAAGTGGCCTTCGACGGACAGGCCCAGCCGGCCCGCGGCATCGCCAGCAACGAAACCTGGATCGCTCCCTCGCTGCAAGAGACCATGCAGGATCTGGAGAAGGCTCGACGGCTCTTGACAAGAGCCGGCTTTCGCCTCGACGAGAACGGCGTTCTGACCGATTCCCAGGGCGTGGCGGTGGAACTCGAGCTGACCGCGCTCGACACCCCGACGACCTTGACCACGGCCTCCATGCTGCAGCAGGACCTGCAGGCCCTGGGGATCCAGGTCAACATCAACCGGCAGGAATTGCGGGCCGTGGCGTCGCGCGTCATGGGGAGCCGCCTCTACGACGTGGCGGTAGCCATCTTCTCGATTCCGCTGGAACCCTCGGAACTCTCCAACGTGCTGTTTTCCTCCAGCCAGATGCACCTCTGGCATCCCTTGCAGGCCGAACCCGCCACCGAATGGGAACGGCAGATCGACCAGCTCATGTCGGCCCAGCGGGCCGCCTCCAACCTTGAAGAGCGCCAGCAAATGATCTATCGGGCCCAAGAACTGCTCCACCAACAAAAAGTGCTGCTGCCCATCGTGCAGCGCGATCAGCTCATCGCCCATGTTCCCGCACTGCGCAACATCAAGCCCACCAAGCCATCTCCCGGCGTGCTCTGGAATGCCTGGGAGATCTTCTTCGCCCAGCCTTGATGGGGATTCGAGAAGCCGCCTTTTCCCGCTCAGGCACTTTGCCGTAGACTTCTGTCATGGCACGGTTTCTGCTTCGGCGGCTGGGTCAGACGGTGATCCTGCTCCTGCTGGTCTCCTTCTTCGTCTTCCTGCTGGTGGACGCGATTCCCGGCGACTACCTGACCGAGATGCAGCTCAACTCCTCCATTCCCCGCGAGCGGGTGGAGGAGTTGAGACGTGATCTGGGACTCGACCAGCCTTTTTACATTCAGTACGCCACCTGGCTGGGCGGGCTTCTGAGGGGCGACTTCGGCTACTCTTTCGCCCAGCGCAGACCCGCCAACCAACTCATCGCCGAACGCCTGGGAAACACCCTGAAACTGGCCGCGGCCGCCTTCTTCCTGATCCTGCTGCTGACCTTTCCCCCCGGCATCGCCGCCGCCTTGGCTCCGGGCCGCTGGATCGACCGGCTGGTGCTGGCGTTCTCGATGCTGGGCCTCTCGCTGCCCGCCTTGCTGCTGGGGATTGCGGGCGTCTACTTGGCCTTCCGCACCGGCCTCTTCCCGCTGGGCGGACTGGGGGGACTGCACCACCTCTTCCTGCCCTCTCTGGTGCTGGCGCTGCCCAACTCGGCCTATCTGGTGCGGCAACTGCGCCTGGAGATGCTGGACGCGCTCAAGGAACCCCACGTGGAGGCGGCCCGGGCCCGCGGACTGCCGCCGACACGGGTCGTCCTGCACGCTCTGCGCTCCGCCCTCAATCCCATGATCTCGCTGCTGGGAGTGGCCTGCGGCGCCCTGCTCAGCGGGGCCGTGGTGGTGGAGAGCATCTTCGACTGGCCGGGGCTGGGCGATCTGGTGCTGGAGTCGCTGCTCAACCGCGACCTCTTCGTGGTGCTCAACAGCGTGCTGCTGGCAGCCGTTTTCGTGGTTCTCTCCAATCTGGCCGCCGATTTTCTGCTGGCCCTCAACGACCCCAGGATCCGAACCCGATGAAACGCCTGGGACTCATTCTGCCCGCGGCCTTCCTGCTGGCGCTCTTGAGCGTCCTCTGGGCCGCCCCGTTTCTGGCCCCCTATCCGCCTGAACGGCAGTTCCGCGACTTTGCCCGCATGCAACCCACCCCGCCCCTGCTGCGCGGTCCTCAAGGATGGACGCTGCGGCCCCACATCCACGACTACAGCCCCTCCCGCCAGGCCGACGGACGCTACCGACGCCTGCCAAGCCTGCTGCCGGTGCGCTTCTTGGTGGAGGCTGAACCCTACGAGTGGATGGGCATGACCTGGCGCACCCGCTTCTTCGGCCTGGACCATCCCCAGCGGCAGATCTTCTTGTTGGGAACCGATCAAGTCGGCCGCGACGTCTTCTCACGCTTGCTGCACGGCGGCTGGACCTCGCTCACCATCGGCATCGTGGGCGTCCTGGCCTCGGCCCTGGTCGGCGTGATCCTGGGATCAGCGGCGGGCTACCTGGGCGGATTCGCCGATACCGCGGTGATGCGGCTGGCCGACATGGTCTTCGCCCTTCCGGCCCTTTTTCTCATCATCGGACTGCGGGCCCTCTACCCGGCCCAACTGCCGGCCGGCGCAGGCTGGTGGATGCTGGTCACGGCCTTCGCGCTGGTGGGATGGGCCACCCTGGCCCGCGTCATCCGCGGACAGGTGTTGTCGCTGGTCAACCGCGAGTTCGTCCTCTACGCCCGGGCCTGCGGAGCCTCTCATTGGTGGATCCTGACCCGCCACATCTTGCCCTTCACCCTCAACACCCTGCTGGTTCAGGCCACGGTGCTGCTGCCGGCCTTCGTGCTGGGCGAAGCCGCCCTCAGCTTCCTGGGCGTGGGGATACAGCCGCCCAACCCCAGTTGGGGAAACCTGCTCACCGAGGCTTCCCGCCTTCCGGTCATGACCGACCAGCCCCAACGGCTGGCTCCGGGCCTGCTTCTGCTGCTTTGCGTGCTCTGCCTCAACCTGATCGCCGACCGCATCAAAGGCGTCACCCGCCAGCGCCAACTGTGGTGAAGCAAGGCCTGCGTCCCCCTCGGAAATCCCCTTCAGAGGAGCTGATCAGACATCGAAATGCAGCAATTCGTTCTGGGGCGGCGTGGTGATCTGGGGTCCCTTTTCGGGGTCCATGTAGACGTCGATCTCGGAGCGGATGCCGAAGTCGGAAAGGTAGACGCCCGGCTCGATGGTGCATCCGATTCCGGCGATGACCTGACGCACGTCGTGGGTTTCAAGATTGTCGAAGTTGACCCCGTTTCCGTGGGTTTCCTCGCCCAGGTTGTGGCCCAGGCGATGCACGAAGTCGTCTCCGTAGCCGGCCTCTGAAATCACCTTGCGGGCGGCATCGTCGACTTCCCATCCCTGCACCGGCGAACCCGCCTCCCAGCGGTCGCGAAGAAGCTGGTAGCCGGCGTCGCGTCCCCCGCGCACGACCTCGAAGACCTGTGCGATCTTGCCGGGGACGCGGGCGCCGTAGTAGGCCGTCCAGGTGATGTCGGCGAAGACCGCCCCGGGCTTGTTTTCCTTGGCCCACAGGTCGACCAGCAAGAAGCTGTCCTTCTCCACGAAACCATGGGACTCGGCGGAGGGCGAATAGTGGGGATTGCCGGCGTGCCCGTCCGCCCCCACGATAGGCGGCGAATCGGTCACCAGGTCCTCCCGCTCAAAGGCTTCGAGGATGAAGTTCTGGATGTCGGTTTCCGGCACCCTCTGGCCCGCGCGCACCCGGTCCGCCGTGTGCTCGAAGGCCTGGTTGACGGTGCGGGTCAAAATGTCGGCGCAACGCCGGTGACCTCGAAGCTGATCAGCCGTCCATACGGCCTCGAAGACCTGCACGAGGTTCTCAGAGGACAGCACCTGGCATCCGGTGTCGCGCACCCGGTCGACGGTCCCGGCGTCCACCCGGGATATGGAGGGCAGCGACGAATACTGCATGGCCACCTTGGAGCAGCCGCGAAGCAGGGTGCGGATGCCCTGTCCAAATTCCTGCCAGCGCAAGTAGACCGTCTTCTCGCCGGGCAGGTGGTCGAGCATCCCTGATTCGATGCGGTGCACCAGCTTGCGCGGCTGGCCTTCGGCGGGCACCCAGTAAAACCAGCGCCGGGTGGCGTGATAGCCCTCGCCGAAGCGGAGGATGCGCAGGGCGATGGGATCGATGTGGTGAAAGCCGTAGAAGAGCCAGGCCGGCAGTCCGGCCTCCTTGAGGGCTGCTTGGATGCGGGCTACGAGATCATGATTGGCCATTAGACGTTTCCGGATAAGCTGAGGCCACCGTGGCTTGCACCCGGTCGGCCAGGGTTTGCAAATCGATCCCCTGGTAGTCCTGCGGACTGACGGGGTCGTGAATGATCAGTTTCATTGTACCGGGAACCAGCAAAGCCGACCCGCGCGCCAGGCGTTTGTGGGCGTCGATGATGGTGACCGGCACAATGGGCGCCCTGGCGTGGACAGGGAGCAGAAAGCTGCCCTTCTTGAAGCGGAGCATCTTGCCCCAGGTGCGCCCTCCTTCGGGGTAGATGACGTAGGAAATGCCGCGCTCAATGTGGCGGGCGGCATTCTGGAATTCGCGTACCGTGCGGCGATAGTTGGTGGAACTGACGGGGATATTGCCGGCCCGCCTCAGGTGCCATCCCAGGAACGGCAGCTTGAAGAGCGATTCCTTGGCGGCGAAACGGAACTGCACGGGCAGCCCTGAAAGAAACGCCCAGTGGTCGAACATGCTCAGGTGGTTGGCGGTGAAGACGTAGCCCTTCTCGGGATCGATCCTCTCCAGCCCCTCCAACTCCAGCTCGACCCGCGAGACCCAGAAGATGAAGTCGGCCCAGGCGCGGGCGCAGCGGTGCTGAAGGCGTCCGCTGGCGTCGAAGAGGGAAAAAAGCACACTGATAGACGCCAGGACGGCCGTGACCAGGATGATGAGGGGCACCCTCCACAGCGAATTGATGAGCCACACTACCCGCATCAGGCAAATCCTAACACCCCATTTCGAAGTTCGAAGTGCGAGATGCGAAGTTCGAACGTTTTGAGGACAAGCCTGCTCGAAGTTCGAAGTAGTTCGAAGTGCGAAATGCGAAGTTCGAACGTCTCGGGAACAGAGGAACAGTTTATGCTTGTAGCGGACGGGGGGCAAAAGCAGCAGCGGGGGAACCATAGTGGGTCACGAGACGACTAAAGGCTATGATGCGATGCCTGGAAAGAGGGCCGAGGACGAACTGAGCGGCCGTCCCCGCCGAGCCCTGACCCAAAGGGAGGTTCCCCTGGGACCCATGACCACGCTGGGAATCGGAGGCCCCTGCAGGGCCCTCGTCCACGCCGCCAGCGCCGAGGACGTCCAAAGCGCCCTGCAGCAAGCCCGCCGGGAAAGCCTGCCCGTGCTCTACCTGGGCGCAGGCTCCAACGTGCTCTTCGACGACGACGGCTTCAGCGGGCTGGTGATCCGCAATGAAATGCGGGGCGTGGAGGTGCAGGGGACGGAGGTGGAGGTGGCGGGAGGCCACGACCTGGGTGAGCTGATCCGCCTGCTCAACAGCCGCGGACTGGCGGGAATGGAACGCATGTACGGCATCCCCGGAACCGTGGCCGGCGCCGTGGTGGGCAATGCCGGAGCCTACGGACAGGAAATCAGCGAGCGCCTCCTGCAAGCCGAGATCCTGGAAAACGGCCAACGGCGACGGCTGGACGCCCGACAACTGGGTTTCGCCTACCGCCACAGCCGCTTCAAAGAGAATCCCGGCTGGTTCCTGCTGACCTGCCGGCTGCGGCTGGAGAGAGGCCAAGACGATCTGCAGCGCATCTCCGACGACATCCTTTCCCAGCGCACTCAGAAATACCCGCCCCATCTGCGCTGCCCGGGCAGCTTCTTCAAGAACCTGCCCCTGCGGGATATTCCTGCGGAAAGCGTCCGCAGAATGCCTGAAAGCTACGTCCATTACGGCAAGGTTCCCGCGGGCGTATTGCTGGAAGCCGTGGGCGCCAAGGGGGCGCGGCTGGGGGACGCGGCGATCGCCGGCTATCACGGCAACCTCTTCTTCAACGCCGGAGGCGCCACCTCGCGCGACATGCGGGGACTGGCCCGCCACTGGGCGGCGCGGGTGGAGGAGCGCTTCGGCCTGCAACTGGAAGAAGAAATACGCATCGTGGGCAAGGACGGGCCCGCCAACGTCCCCTGCCCTCCATAGCTTCAGCGACGGAGGGGGCCCTGTCGCTGGCCTGTAGTATCGTTGGACGCAACAAGACGTCGCCCCTGGGCCGTCAAAGTGATACAAAGGAGCATCGTGAGCACCGTCAAGACCAAGAAAGCGCTTGTCGACCTGGAAGCCGCCACTGAAACGGCTCCCCGCCAATTCGTCATCCGCGGCGGACGCCGCCTGACCGGCACCTATCCCGTGCAAGGCAACAAGAACGCCGCCTTGCCCCTCATCGCCGCCACCTTGCTGGCTCCCGGCCCGGTCACATTGAAGCGGGTTCCCAGGATCCGCGACGTCATGAACCTGCTGCGCCTGCTGCGGGCGCTGGGCGCCGAGGTGGAATGGGACCAAGCAGGACTGCACGTCGATCCGCGTCCGCTTCTGGAACGGCCCAATCTGCCCGACGAGCTGGTCAAGCGCTTGCGCGGAGGCATCCTTCTGCTGGGCGCGCTGGCCCAGCGCTACGGCGACATCTCCTGCGCCATGCCCGGCGGTTGCCCCATCGGGCGCCGGTCCTTCGAGGCTCACTGGAGCGTCCTGCGGGCGGCCGGATTCGAGGTCGACGATTCCAGCGGACGCATCGAACTCAGCCGCGCCCGACGCCAGTCCTCTCCCCGCGTCTTCCTCAAGGAATCGTCCGTCACGGGCACCGAAAACGCCCTCCTGCTCTTCGCTTCCATGGGCGCCGGACGCATCGAGAACCCGGCCCGCGAGCCCCACGTCATCGCCCTCATCGAATTCCTGCGCAAGCTGGGATGCGACATCGAGACCCATCCGCTCTACTTCCAGGTGCGGTCGGGAATCGATGCGGAAAGGGGGCCGGTGGAATTCGAGATCCCGGCCGACTACATCGACGCCGGAACCATGGCTATCGCGGCCGCCGCCACCGACGGACACGTGGTGCTTGAAGGCGTCACCTCTTTCGACATGCTGGGCATCCGCCCCTTTCTGGAGGACTTCGGGGTCATCTTCGAAGAGGAGGGAGAAGACCGCCTCCGGGTGCGCTCCAGCGCCCAGCGCCGCAATCCGGCTCAATTGACCGCAGGGCTGTGGCCCCTCTTCCCCACCGACCTGATCAGCCTGGCCATCGTCCTGGCCGTCAAGAGCCAGGGGCTGTGCCTGGTGCACGACTGGATGTACGAGGCGCGCATGTTCTTCGTCGACAAGCTGGTGCGCATGGGCGCCAAGATCACCCTTTGCGATCCCCACCGGGTGATGGTGGAAGGAGCCGGACGACTCAAGGGCATCACCCTGGAATCGCCCGACATCCGGGCCGGAATGGCGCTGGTGGTGGCCGGCCTGTGCGCCGAGGGCACCACTACCATCGAACACGCCGAGGTCATTCAGCGTGGATACGAAGACGTCATCGGACGCCTGCGCTCCATCGGCGCCGACATCGCCTGACGGCAAATCCCAACTCCCAAGGTCCCAACCCGCAAAAGGGGGTCGGGCGGCCGGAGGCTCAACGTGGCAGGAGCCTCTATTCCAGAATATCGGCGCGCACGATGACGATCAGGGCCACGCTCTCGTCCATCCAGCGGCCCTCGGCGTCGGGGACCCGCCGGCTCAACTGAGAAGAGCCCAGCACGACCGTCTCTCCGTCACCGAGGTCGACCGACAAGCTGAGGCTGGCGGAACCCGAGCTTTCGGGCCCTCTCGTGGGTCCTTGGTCCCTCACCTGCACTCTCAGATCGTCCATCCCGATCTCGCCCTGGCCGGACACCTCGATTCTCTCGATGAAAATGGAGTGGCTGGTGATGTCTCCTCCTTCCAGATGCAGCGATTCCCCTGAGCGGGTACGGCCTGAGGGCGCCGCAATCAACTGGAAGCTCTGGAACTGCGTCACGTCCGACAGGTCCTCCAGTACCGGCTGCAGCTCGCTGGGCAGATCATCGGGCGTGCCGTTGGGCCGGCGCAATCCCCGCAGCAGGTAAAACCGCACCCGTACCGACTTGGTGGGCTGGTCAAACCGCCTGATGAGCGCGTCCACCGTCTGGTGCACGTCGCGGGGAGCCCTGAGAGTCATCGAGTTATAGGTCTCGCTGATCGAGAAGTGGTAGGGCCGCACGATGTTGTGCAGCAACGACATCAGGTCGCTCATGCTCTGATGGCTGGGCTGATAGACCTCCACCGTCCAGTCAGAAGGATAGGGCGAAGAAGAGACCGGTTTCTCTTCTTGGGCTTGTGAGGCCGCTTCCTGGCCCCAAACCGGCACTGCCAGTGCCGCCGCCAAAAACAGAATCGTGATCATAGGAACATTCTTGAACTTCATTTCTATTCTCCTTCGGAGGTTTGACTCGTCTGGGTCATCCAGATCAGGCGTACGCCGCTGCGGGGCAGGCGAAAGATCATTTTGCGGGCCGGCTCCGGCTCGCTGACGCCGGCCCTCTCGGGGAGAGCTGGGGGAGCGACGCCGGCATCGGACGCCAGCCAGTCTTGGGACCCGCCGGTGACATCGCGCCCGTCGCGCACCACCGGCTGGGGAGCCAAGGGCTGCTTTAAGACGATCTGCGGCTGGGGAGGCTGGGCGGCAGGCAAGGGCGAAGGCAACGGCGTCCCGGCGGCGGGCCAGAGCAACCAAATGAGGCACAAGCCGCCCGCGGCAGCCGCCGCCCCCACAAGCCAGAGCCGTCGCTCGGATCGCTGCGCGCCTTCTTGTATGCGCTTCCAGGCCCGGTTGCGGGCTCTCGACAGAGCCTGGCCAGGAACCTGGGTGTCATCCCATTCTTTCTTGAGAAAACGCATGCTTCACTCGCTTCCTGGGCGGTAATGACCGAGAAACCGCCTCATCTTCCTGCGGGCCTGGTGCAGGTAGCCGCGCACGGTGGCTTCTTTGCACTCCAGGATGGCGGCCACTTGCGCCGTCTCCATTCCGTGCAGCTCCTGCAAGATGAAAGCGGCCCGCTCGCGGAAGGCCAGGCGCGCCAGGCAAGCCGCCAGACGGGTCCGCAACTCGCCCTGCTGGACCGGATCGCGGCTCTTGATGGAGCGGATGATCTTCTCCAGCGGCTGCCAGAAGCGCCTCTTTCGAGTCAAGTCGTGACAGGCGTTGACGGTGATGCGGTAGATCCATGCTTCTATGCGGCCGGCGTCCTCGAATCCCTCCAAGTGGGTCAAGACCTTGACCCAGACTTCCTGGGCCACGTCTTCGGCGTCGTCGAGGTTGCGCGTCAGGAAAAGAGCCGTCTTCATCACCTTGTGCTCGAAGCGCCCGACCAGCCGGTCGAAGGCCTGACGGTCGCCCTCCCGGGCTCGCCGGACCAGGTCCTGCACTGGATCTTGACTGCTGCTCACGGCTTTGAGAGTGGCCTCCATAAGCGTCCTCGTTCGATCTTCTCAACTAGAAACGGACGAGGGTGGGTGAGCGTTGGGATTAAGTCGCATGCCAGGAATCGAGGGCCCGGGCCAGGGAGAGCGCCAAATGGTCGGACAAACTCTGGCGATTGTAGAGTTGCACCTGTCTCAAGCCCGCTTCTGCCGCCCGCTCGTAAGCCGAGGGATCTTGCAGCAGACCGCCGGCCTGGCGGGCGAAGTCACGCGGGTCGCCGGGACGGAAAGTGAGTCCGGCCTCGCCGATCACCTCGGGAATGGACGCGGCCTGGCTGCCCACCGAAGGCAGCCCGCTGGCCATGGCTTCAATGAAGGGAATGCCGAAGCCTTCATGCAAACTGGCCGACACGAAGAGGTGAGCCGAATCGTAAAGACGCCGCAGTTCGGAGTCGGAGATGCTTCCGGTAAAGATCACCCGGGAGTCGAGTCCCCTGCTGAGGGCGATCCGCCGCGCTTTGTCGGCTTCGCGGGCATAGAGGGAGTCGGTCAGGTTTCCGGCCAGGATCAGCGAGCAGTCCTCGGGCAAGTGAGCCAGCCCCTCCACCAGCACGTCGATGCGCTTGTTGGGCGCCATGCGTCCTACGTAGAGCAGGACGCGTCCTGACTTGATGCCGTAGGACTCGAGCAGCTCAAGGTCGGGGGGACGGGGAGCGAAGGCGCTCAAGTCGACGCTGTAGGGAAAACGGATCATGCGCTGGGGATCGAACCCGCGCTCCTCACGCAAAAACTCTTCCGAAAAGCGGCTGTGAGTGAACACGACGTCGGCCTCCAGGCCCAGGCTGATCCGGCGCTCGCTCTGCTCAAGGCTGTCGTCGGGCCAAAGGGCGGAGGGCGTAACTCCGTGGTACTCGAAGACGCGCAGGACGTCTGGGCGCTTGCGGCGAAGCCGCTCCACGGCAGGGTAGTAGCCCGGATACTCGTAGAATTCGATGTCGGCCCGGGTGTCGGGATCTGAGACGGGACGCAGGTTGGCGGCGAAATCCCGGCGTTTCAGGTGGTCTTGCACGTGGAGCGTAAAAGGCATTCCCCAGCGCTGCAAGAGGCGGCATTTCTCGACCACGTAGTTGGAGACGGCGTCGTAGGGGAGAAAGCTGGGCGTATAAATGGCCACCTTGCGTCCGGCCAGGCAGCGGCGGGCGGGCAAGGCGCCCAGGAGGCGCTGGAGGCTGCGGGCCGAGGACTGAGGATGGTGGCGGGTGGCCACGTAAAGGCGTCCCTGCCGCCCTAGTAGGTGCGCCGTTCGGGGATCGTCCCGCAGATAGCGGCGGGCCTCTTCCAGACGGCGGGCAGGAACCGCAACTCCGCCTCCCGACTCGAAACACAAACCGCGGCGCAGGGGGTCGGCGTCGTCGATCACCGCCGCGTGTTCCTGCCGCCAGCGCTCTAAAAGGTCGAGTTGGAACGGCTGGGGTGCGTCCGGCTCTTCGGCTGGCGGCCCCGGCTGGTTCTCGGGCTTCAGCCCCAGGCCGATTCGGCGCACCGTCTCCCGATCCAGTCCCCAGCGCTCGACGATGGCCTGGCGTTCGCTTTCCGAGACCGAGAGAACGCGGGCCAGGCGGCCCCCGTTTTCCTTCCAAAAGGCCTCCTGCCGCTGGTCGAGGGGTTGGGCCAAATCGGCCAGCAGGAGGGTGCGGGAAGGAAAGCGCCGGGCTGCTTCAATGGCCTGGGAGGAGGCGGCGGGCGAGGCCAGTATCCAGGCTTCAGAAAGAGCCTCCGCCGTGTCTGCCAGGCTGGGCGAGTCGTCCTCGATCAGGTGCACCTCTACCGCTTCGAGGCGGGACAGGAGCGCGCGCAGCAGGTCGCGGCGCTGACGCCCTGCTGCCTCCCGGCCGGCAGCCACCAGGATGAGGTCAATCGGTTTCATGGCCTGGAGACGACGACTCTGCCCACTTCTTCAGCACCTCGTCCTGAGAGCGCAAACGGGTCTCCATCAGGCGCTGGCGGCGGTGCATCACGGTGAGCGCTTCCACTACCCCCGCGTTGAAGGCCTCCTGTCGCCGCGTGTAGACCCGGAGCAGGCGCAGCAGCATCTTCTTGGCAGCGGCCATGCGGGTGCCGGGTGGAATCTCGGCGGTGCTTTCGCGGCGCAGGGCCGTCAGCATTTCCTGAAGGGAATCGTCGATGCTGGCTAAGGTTTGAAAAAGCTGAGGGGAAAGCGCCGTGGCGGCGGCCGAAGACTCCTCTCCCGCCAGGATCTGAGAAAGTCTCTGAGCGTCAATGCGGTCTTTCACGGCGCCAATTCTAGTCGATTGACGCCGCATTGTCCCGTTTAAGTCAAGGAGTCGACGATGTGAATGAGGACTCCCCAGGGCGAGCGTTCGTAGACAAGCGCCGGAGCCATTCCCCCCACCACGGCCCAAAAGACGCTGTAAAGCAGGGTGGCAAGGTAGAGCCTGGGAAAAGCCAGGCGCTCTCTTCCATAGAGGAGCAGGAGAGGTAGAGCCGGGACCAGGTAACGGGCCGAGAATCCGGTGCCTCCGCCCCAGTCTTCGTAAGCGGCGTGAACCAGAAAAAAGGCCGCCAGCCCCCAAATGGCCTCCCTGCGGGAAGCGGACGATTGCGGCCGGCTTGCGTGGTTCCCGCCCAGCAGTCCCGCCAGCGGCCAGAGGAGGATGGGGAAGAAGAAAAGCAGTCCGCTCTCGGGGCTGAGCAGCAGTCCGGCCATTCCCTCGAAGGGCCAGTCGAAGCGGGCGTGGATGCCCGAGTGGAAGAGGCTGAAATGATCGCTGAAGTCGCGGTAGATCCACTGCGTGAGTCCCACTCCGGCGGCCAGTCCCAGGGCCGATGAGGCCAGCAATGCCGTGGCGCGCGACCGCCGTCCCCGCCACAGAGCCCATGCGCCCATGGCTGCCGGCACCAGGGCGAAGGGATATTTGATGAGGGTCCCGGCCAGGCCGGCCGCCAGCAAGGCGGCCGGGTGTTTGAGGAAGAGCAGGCCCAGCCAGGCCAACGCCGTCCAGGGCTCGGTCCAAAGATCGCGGGAGTAGCACCAGAAGGGAGTGGCAAAGGCCAGCAGCATGACAGGATGGGTGCGCCAGCCACCCACGTCTGGAGCCGCCTGGGGCAGGCGCTTGGCCATCCAGGCCAGGCAGGCCAAAGCGGCGCACATATTGAGCCAGATGCACCAGGGCTCAAACCACAGGCTGAAAGCCAGCGGCCAGGAGAGCAGTGCCAGCACCAGGGACAGTGCCGGGGCATGAGTGGGCAGCAGGCGTCCCCGGTCGTCCCGCTCGGCGTGCGGGTCGAGGGCGCGTCCGCGCAGGAGGTGGCCGGCTTGGCCACCGCCCCGGCGGGCCGATTGGTAGTCGTCTGCCAGATCGAGATCGCCGTCCTCGGCCAGGCTGCGCGCCATCAGCAGATAGTGGGGAGAATCTCCAGACAAGACCCAGGGCGGACCCAGCGCCACCGGACCGATATCGAGCAGGGGCCAGCCCTCAACGGCCTGCGGGTCGGGAGGAGGAAAGTGCACCCAGGTGGAGATGAAGAAGAGCAAGGCGGCAGCCGCCGCCGCCTTCCAACCGACTCCGCTTTGCAGGGTTCTCATCTCTCTCCTTGGCGCCCGGGTCGAGGATCCGACCTGACGATCATGTCCCAGCGGCGCCTCGCCTTCAAGGGGCCGATGAAGCGGCCGTGAAAGCCGGGGCCTGTTTGCTCCAAGACCGTTGCGGAAGCTATAATCCTGGCTTCATGTCAGAGGAAATATACCGAATCCTGAAGACCAACGGACGCCTGGAAAAAGGCCGCAAGACACCCTCGATCGACGATCAGCGCCTGCGCGAAATGTACCGCTACATGCTGATCAACCGGCTGGTGGACGAGCGCATGACGAAGCTTCAACGTCAGGGCCGGATCGGCTTTTATATCGGTTCGGTGGGCGAGGAAGCAGCCATCATCGGCAGCGCTCTGGCCCTGGACAAGGACGACTGGATCGTGCCCTGCTACCGTGAATTCGGGGCGGCCTTGGTGAGGGGCTTTTCGCTTTATACCTTCTGCTGCCAACTCTTCGGCAACGCCGAGGATCCCATCAAGGGCCGGCAGATGCCCAACCACTACAGCGCCCGCGATTTGAAGTTCACCTCCATCTCAAGTCCGGTGGGTACCCAGATCCCCCACGCGGCGGGACTGGGAATGGGGCTGAAGATCCAGGGAAAAAAGAATGCCGTCCTGGTTTATTTCGGCGACGGGGCCACCTCCCAAGGCGATTTTCACGTGGGAGCCAATTTTGCCGGCGTCTATCAAGCCCCGGTGATCTTCTTGTGCCGCAACAACCAGTGGGCCATCTCGGTCCCGGGGGAGCGCCAGACCGCCTCGGAAACCTTCGCCGTCAAGGCCAAGGCCTACGGTTTCGAAGGCATCAGAGTGGACGGCAACGACGTGCTGGCGGTTTACGAAACCGTCCGCAAGGCGGTGGAAAAGGCTCATGAGGGCGGAGGTCCGACCATGGTGGAGGCCGTCACCTATCGCCAGGGAGCCCATTCCACCTCCGACGATCCGCGCGCCTACCGCGAGGAAGAAGAAGTCGAGCGTTGGAAGGAGCGGGATCCCCTCGTCCGCATGAAGGCCTATCTGAAGCACCGCGAGTTGTGGAGCGACGAAGAGGACGAAGCGGTGCGCGAAAAGACCGCCAAGGAGATCGTGGGGGCCATCAAGAAAGCCGAGAAGGTGGGTCCGCCCGATGCCGAGGAGATCTTCAAGGAGGTCTACGACGAAATGCCGCCGCATCTTCAGGAACAGTATCAGCAACTGCGCGAGAGCGCGCAGTGACGGCCTGTCGGGCCGATAGAGGAGTCACAGCAGCATGCCCCGAATGAACATCATTCAGGCCGTCAACGACGCCTTGCGCATCGAAATGGAACGCGATGAAAGCGTGGTCATCCTGGGCGAGGACGTGGGCAAGTTCGGCGGCGTCTTCCGCGCCACCCAGGGACTGCAGGAGAAATTCGGCGAAAGCCGTGTCTTCGACACCCCTTTGGCCGAGGCGGGGATCATCGGTTCGGCCATCGGAATGGCTCAAAGCGGCCTGCGTCCGGTGCCCGAGATCCAGTTCGCCGATTTCATCTTTCCGGCCTTCGACCACATCGTCAATGAGGCCGCCAAGATGCGCTACCGCTCGGGAGGACAGTTCACCTGCCCCATCACCATCCGCACGCCCTACGGCGGAGGCATCCGCGGGGGACACTACCATTCCCAGAGTCCCGAGGCCTATTTCTGCCATACGCCGGGGCTCAAGGTGGTGATCCCCTCCGATCCCTACGAGGCCAAGGGACTGCTGGCCTCTTCCATCCGTGACGACAATCCCGTCCTCTTCATGGAGCCCAAGCGGGTCTACCGGGCCGCCCGGGCCGAAGTTCCCGAAGAGGAGTACACTCTGGAGTTGGGAAAGGCCGACCTGGCGCGGGAAGGCGAGGACGTGACGGTGATCGCCTACGGCGCCGTGCTGCACGACGTGCTCAAGGCGGTCGAGAAGGTGCAGGAAGACGACGGCATTTCCTGCGAGGTGGTCAATCTGCGCACCCTCTTGCCCTACGACGCCGAGACGGTGCTCGAATCGGTCAAGAAGACGGGACGGGCGGTGATCGTCCACGAAGCCCCGCGCACCTGCGGATATGGCGCCGAGATGGCCGCGCTGATCGCCGAAAAGGCGATCCTCTACCTGGAGGCGCCCGTACTGCGCGTGACCGGCTTCGATACCCCCTTCCCCTACACCCTGGAAGAAGAGTACCTGCCCAACGAGCGGCGCATCTGCAAGGGGCTGCGCGACACATTCAACTTCTAGCAGCGGAGAATCGAGCTTTTACCATGGCCTTTGAATTCAAGCTTCCCGATATCGGCGAAGGCGTCGTCGAGGGAGAGATCGTCGAGTGGTTGGTCGAAGAAGGCGACATGCTGGAGGAAGACCAGCCCATGGTCGAAGTCATGACCGACAAGGCGACCGTCGAGTTGCCGAGTCCGCGGGCCGGCAAAGTCCTCAAACGCACCGGCAAAGTGGGCGAGGTGGTGGAGGTGGGCGAGGTGCTGATCGTCATCGACGAAGAGGCCGGCGGCAACGGCGCCCCGGCCGAGAGTCCGGCCCCTGCCGCGAAGGAAGCCTCTCCCGAGCCCGCCGCTCAGGAGAGTCCCAGGCAAGAATCGATTTCGGCGACCTCGCTGCCCCGAGAGGAGCGGGAGGAAGCCGTCAAGCCCCCGCCCTCTGCAACCCGCGAGAGCAAGGCGGCCTCTCCGCGGCGCAAGGCCTTGGCCACGCCGGCCGTGAGGCGAGTGGCCCGCGAACGCGGAATCGACATCCAGCAGGTGGACGGCAGCGGTCCTGGAGGACGCGTCACCCGCGAAGACCTGGACCGCTTCGAGGAGGCGCCGGCGCGTCCTCAGCCCGCCGCCGCGCCCAGCGGAGAGATCGAGGTCGTGCCCTACCGCGCCCTGCGCAAGAAGATCGGCGATCGCCTGGCCCTCTCCAAGCGGGTGGCGCCTCACTTCACCTACGTGGACGAAGTCGACATGACGGCACTGGTGGAACTGCGCCGCCAGTACCAGCAGATGCCCGAGGCCGGGGACGTCAAGCTCACCTACCTGCCCTTCATCGTCAAAGCCGTCATCAAGGGACTGCAGAAATTCCCCATCGCCAACTCCAGCCTGGACGAGGAAAAGGGCGAGATCCACGTCAAGCACTTCTTCAACATCGGCGTCGCCACGGCCACCGACAACGGACTGATCGTCCCCGTGATCAAGCAGGCCGACCGCAAGAGCGTGCTGGAACTGGCTCGCGAGATCAGCCATCTGGCCCAGGCCGCCCGCCAGGGCAAGAGCACGCTGGAGGACTTGCGCGACGGCACCTTTACCATCACCAGCCTGGGCAAGCTGGGCGGACTCATGGCCACTCCGGTCATCAACTACCCCGAGGCGGCCATTCTGGGCGTCCACAAGATCGAGGAGAAGCCGGTCGTCCGCGATGGCGAGATCGTGATCCGGTCGATGATGAACCTCTCGGTTTCCATGGATCACCGGGTGGTGGACGGCCAGACCGGCGCCGAGTTCGTGAACTACATCATTCCCTTCCTCGAGAATCCGGCCTTGCTGCTTCTCTGATCTCAGGACGGGGAGCGCCATGTCAAAAATGCGCGCCGATCAACTGCTGCTCGACCAGGGCCTGGCCGAGGACCTCAAAGAGGCACGGGCGCTGTTGCTTTCGGGGCGCGTACTGGCAGGCAGCCAACGCCTCGACAAGGCCGGCCAGCGGGTCGACCGCAGCCTGCAACTGCGCCTCAAGGACGAATCGCCCTACGTCTCCCGCGGCGGCCACAAACTCGAGGGAGCCCTGCGCGACCTGGGGGTTGACGTCAGCGGTGCGCTCTGCCTCGACCTGGGCGCCTCCACCGGAGGATTCACCGACTGCCTGCTGCAGCACGGCGCCCGCAAGGTCTACGCCCTCGACGTGGGCAAGGGTCAACTGCACTGGAAGCTGCGCCAGGATCCGCGGGTGGAAGTGCGCGAAGAGGTCAACGTCCGCTATCTCGACCCCTCTCAGATCGATGAGCCAGCCGACTGGATCGTGGCCGATCTCTCCTTCATCTCCCTGCGCTTGGTCCTGCCCGCTCTCAAGTCCTTCGCACCGGTGCGCCTGTTGGTACTGGTAAAGCCCCAGTTCGAGGCCCGGCGTCAGGAAGTGGAGAGCGGAGGGCGCATCGCCGACGAACCGCTGCGTCAGCAGGTGCTGCAGCGCCTGGAGGACTTCTGCACCGAGCAGGGCTTCATCGTCCAGGGCCGCGCCGACGCTCCCCTGGCAGGACGCAAGAGCGGCAACCAAGAAACCTTCTTCCTGCTTCAACTGGCTTAAGTTCCTTGCCTGTCCGGCCTCTGAGTTACACTGGATGAGATGAAGAGAGTACTGATCGTAGTGGCGGTGGCGCTGGTAGCGGTGATGGCCTATTTCTGGGACGGACAGGCCCCCCAGGTGGAATGGATCGAAGCGCCCGAGGTGGTAGGCGCCTCAAAGCCGGTGGCCTTCGCCGTCAGCGACGCCGGCAAGGGCCTGGCTCGGATCGAGGTGACGGTCGAGCAAGCGGGCCAAAGCGAAGTCGTCCTCAGGGAGGATATCGGGCGGAACTGGGCTCCCTGGTCGCAGGCCGACCTGCAGCGACAGGTGGCCGTCACTCCGGTGGCCGACCTCAAGAACCTGCAACTGCAGGAAGGCGAGTTCACGCTGCGGGTGACCGCTTATGATCACGCCAATCTCTATTTCTTCGACCGCCAAAGCAGTGCCGAAAAAACCTTGCGCTTCGACCGGACGCCCCCGGTCATCAGCATCCTCTCCACCCAGCACCGCGTCGATCAGGGAGGGGCGGAAGCCGTCCTCTACCGGCTCGACGAGGAAGCCGCCGCCAGCGGAGTCGAAGTGGGGGAGCGCAGCCATCCGGGCCATCCTCTGCAAGGCCGTCAGGGGCACTACGGAGCCATATTCGCGCTTCCCTACAACGCCCCCCTCAACACCCGCTTCAGGGTTTGGGCCGAGGACGCGGCAGGCAACCGCTCAACCGCCCAGTTGCAGGTGGAGGCCCGGGTCCGCCGCTTCCGTCAGCGCCGCATCAACATCAGCGACAGCTTCATCGAAAAGGTGGCCCCCGAGATCTTGTCGCGCAGCGGACTGCAACCCGCCGAGACGCCCGCTCAGACCTTCTTGCTCATCAACAACAAGATGCGCACCGACAACCATCGCCAGATCCGCGGGATCATCGCCCGCTCGGCCGGAAGGCTGCTCTTCGACGAAGCCTTTCTGCAGCTCACCAATTCCAAGGTCGAGGCCCCCTTCGCCGATCAGCGCACCTACATCTACCAGGGCCAGGCCATCGACCGCCAGACCCACCTGGGATTCGACCTGGCCTCCACCGCCAAAAGCCCGGTCGAAGCGGCCAACGACGGAGTCGTACTCCACGCCGGCTATCTGGGGATCTACGGCAACTGCGTCCTCATCGACCACGGCTTCGGAGTGGTCTCGCTCTACGGGCATCTGAGTTCCATCGACGTCTCCGAGGGTCAGCAGGTCGAGAAGGGAGAGCTTATCGGACGCACCGGCGAAACCGGCTTGGCCGGCGGCGACCACCTGCATTTCGCCATCTTCGTCCAGGAGACCGCCGTCAATCCCTTGGAATGGTGGGACTCAAGCTGGCTGGGCAATCACATCTTCAAGCGCTTGAGGGGCGGCCAAGGCCAGTCCTGAATCGTAGAGAAGCCCGCCAAGACCATGAAGAGCTTCGCGCAATTCATCACCGATTCAAGCAAATTATCGAAATTCCGCCTTGAATTTGCTGCTTAGAGGCATCGATCACCCGAATCACGTGATAAAGTCTTGGCAGCGCCAGGTGAGGTGAAATTCACTCTGGCAGGTCGGGGGAAGCCTGTGGAGGGTGTGACGTTCGACTGCGTGGCGGTTCCCCCCAGTATCGCCAGCGGCGGGCTTCATGCCCTCCACTGGCTGTTTCAGGCCCAGGGCGTGTAGTGGGCTGCTTGGGCGATTTTCATAGCATCGATGGCGATCACCATTTCCTCGTCGGTGGGAATGACCCAGACCGATGCCTTGCTGTCTTTTTTCGAGATGCGTCCCTCGCCGCGGACCTCGCGGTTGGCCACCTCATCCAGTTCGATGCCGAGATTATCCAGTCCGCGGCAGATGCGCGCGCGGACCTGGTGGGAGTTCTCGCCGATGCCCGCCGTGAAGACCAGGGCGTCGCATCCGTTCATCACCGCCATATACTGCCCGATGCAGCTCTTGACCCGGTAGCAGAAGACATTGATGGCCTGCTGGCAGCGCACGTCCCCCTCTTCGGCTTCTTTCATCAGCGCCCGCATGTCGCCCGCGTAGCCGCTCAGCCCCAGCAGTCCGCTGTAGCGGTTGAGGAGTGAGTGAATCTCGTTGAGCGTCATTTCTTCTTTCTCGTTGAGATAAAAGATGACCGAGGGGTCGATGTCGCCGCTCCGGGTCCCCATGACCAGGCCCGCCAGCGGCGTCAGCCCCATCGAGGTGTCGACCGAGCGCCCGTTCTCGACGGCCGCCACAGAGGCGCCGTTGCCCAGATGGCAGGTGATGAGCTTGGAGTGCGATTTTTCCAGCCCGCCGATCTTGTAGAGCCGACGGCTCACATAGTAGTGGCTGGTGCCGTGAAATCCGTAGCGGCGAATCTTGTAGCGCCGGTAGAGGCGGTGGGGGATGGCGTAGAGATAGGCCTCGCGGGGCAGCGTCTGGTGAAAGGCGGTGTCGAATACCGCCACCTGGGGAACCTCGGGCAACAGGCTCTGGGCGGCCTGGATGCCCTTCAGATTGGCGGGATTGTGCAAAGGCGCCAAGTCGAAGGCTTCGCGGATGGCCTCGATGACCTCGGCGTCGATCAGCATGGAGTCCGAAAAATGCTCGCCTCCATGCACCACCCGATGGCCCACCGCCTGGATTTCCTCGATGCCGTCGAGGACCTTGAAATCGTCGCTGGTCAAGTAGTCGAGGACGAAGTTCAAGGCCTGTCCGTGATCGTCGGCCTTGAGTCCGTGGCGTTGCGGATCACCGGCGCCCTGAGCCAGCGTGGCGATGGAGGAGACGGCCCCGATGCGTTCCACGTGGCCGCGGGCCAAACGCTGCCGTCCTTCAGCCTCGATGAGTTGAAAGCGCAGCGAGGAACTTCCGCAGTTGACGACCAGTACAATCATGGATTCATTGTAACGGTGATTGCCGCGGCAGGCGCGTCCTTCGCGATGGCACAAGGGTACCCGCAACTGAACCGGTCCTCGAATGGTGGGAGGCGCATCCTTGCGGCGATGGAGGTGGCGGTAGTAGGTTGCTGGCAGTATGAGGGAGGCGAGATGATGGGTAAGAAGATTCTGAAGATCGTGGGGATTGGCCTGGGTTTGGCGCTAGCGCTGCTGCTGCTGGCCGGCGGCTGGTTCTATCTGCATCTACGGGGCAGCCTTCCCCAATTGGACGGCGAGAGGACGCTGGATGGACTCTCCCAGCAAGTCACGGTGCAACGCGATGAGCTGGGGACGGCCACCATCCGCGCGTCCAACCGCCTCGACTTGGCCCGTGCCACCGGATTCGTCCATGCCCAGGAGCGCTTCTTTCAGATGGACCTGCTCAGGCGGAGCTCGGCGGGGGAGCTGTCGGGGTTGCTGGGTAGCCCGACTTTGCAGATCGACAAGCGGATTCGCATCCACCAATTCCGCGACAGGGCCAAGCGGGTGCTCGAACAGTCCTCGGCCCAGGCGCAGGCCCTCCTCGAGGCCTACAGCAAAGGCGTCAACGCCGGACTTCAGGCTCTCGACAATCCGCCCTTCGAGTATCTGCTGCTGCGGGCTAAGCCCGCCCCCTGGCGCCCCGAGGACTCGACTCTGGTGGTCTATGCCATGTACCTGACCTTGCAGGACGACCGGGGACGGCGAGAACGGGCTCTGGGCACGCTCTACGACACGCTGCCCCTCGAGCTGGCCGATTTTCTGGCTCCTCCTGGAACCTCCTGGGACGCTCCCCTGCAAGTCGAAGAAATGCCGCTGCCCGCCATGCCCGGGCCCGAGGTTTTCGACCTGCGGACCGAAGGAGGCGGGCTGGAGGGAGGCGCCCATCGCGCAGCGGCAAGCCACACCCTCGATGCGGCCCCCTGTCCGCAGCCCATCGCCTCCCTTTGCCTGACCGCTCAGGGCTACGAGATCGGCAGCAACAACTGGGCCCTGGCCGGAAGCCGCAGCAGCCACGGCGGTTCCATCGTGGCCAACGACATGCACCTGGGACTGGACGTGCCCAACATCTGGTTCCGCGTCCGCCTGGTTGCGGAAGACGAAGGACTCGATCTCCTCGGCGTCAGTCTTCCCGGCACGCCCGACCTGATCGCCGGCAGCAACACCCGCATCGCCTGGGGCTATACCAACGCCTACGGAGACTGGAGCGACGTGGTGATCCTGGAGGAGGCCGGAGAGGACCGCTACCTCACCCCCGAGGGGCCCCGTCCTTACCGGACCGTCATCGAGCGCATCCTGCTCAAGGACGGGAGCGTCGAGGAACTTGAGGTGGTCAGCACGATCTGGGGACCCGTCATCGGAAGCGACCGTCAGGGGCGCCGACTGGCTCTGCGCTGGGTGGCTCACGACGTGGAAGGGCTCAACTTCAACATGATGGGCCTGGGGCAGGCCCGCACCGCCGAGCAAGCCCTGAGGGTCGCCGCCCAGGCCGGCATTCCCGCCCAAAACCTGGTGGTTGGCGACAGCCGGGGACACATCGCCTGGACTGTGATGGGCCCCGTTCCCCGCCGCTATGGGCACGACGGCAGGCTGCCCTCCTCCTGGGCCGACGGCTCGCGGGGTTGGGACGGCTATCTGAGCTACCAGGAACGTCCCAAGGTGATCGATCCTCCCCGGGGCCAGATCTGGAGCGCCAACGCCAGGGTGGCTTCGGGCCAGGACCTGGCCTTGCTGGGCGACGGCGGTTATGCCAACGCCGCCAGGGCCCGTCAGATCCGCGACGGACTGGCGGCCTTGGATCAGGCTTCAGAGACCGACATGCTGGCCGTCCACCTCGACGACCGGGCCCTCTACCTGCAGCGCTGGCGCGACCTGCTGCTGGAGGAACTCGATGAAGAAGCTTTGCAGCAAGACCCTCGCCGCCGCCATTTGCAGGAGGCCCTCCGCGACTGGGGCGGACGGGCTTCCGTCGACTCGGTGGGTTACCGCATGGTGCGCGAGTTCCACTCCCGCCTGCGCAACCAGGTCCTGGAGACGCTGACCGGCCCGGTGCGCCAGGCTGACCGGGACTTCAACCTGCGCTGGATCGCCAACCAGAGCGAGCATGCCCTGTGGACGCTGGTGCAGCAGCGTCCGGCCCACCTGCTCGATCCCCGTCATCGCAGTGCGGCGGCCTCCCAGGAGGACTCAGATGGCAGCGACCGGGCGGGTTGGTCGAAGCAGGTCCTGGCCGTGGCCGATTCCCTTCTCGATGAGTACCTCGAGGACGGAACGCTGGACGACAACACCTGGGGGGCATTCAACATCGTCGTCGTCGACCATCCCGTGAGCCGCTTCATCCCGGGCGGAGCCGCTCTGCTCGACATGCCGCGGCGTCCGCTGCCCGGAGCCACCGACATGCCGCGCGTGCAGATGCCCTTCTTCGGAGCCTCGGAGCGCTTCGCCGTCTCGCCGGGACGCGAGGAGGAAGGCTACTTCCACATGCCTTCGGCGCAGAGCGGCCATCCCCTCTCGCCCTTCTACGGCAACGGCCATGAAGCCTGGGAGGAAGGGAAGCCGACGCCCTTTCTGTCCGGGGTTGCGCAGCATACTTTGGTGTTGAGGCCGAATTAACGCTGCCGGTCAGGATTCTGAGCCGGGGCCTTGCCAAGTTCGAGGTGCGAAATGCGAAGTTCGAAAGAACCCCGAAGAGGGTGTCGCAAAAGTCTTCAACATGACACTTCGAACGGCTCGTTATTCCACCCTTTCAGAAGTGGTTTCTTTAGAGGTGTTTCCATTACCCAGGGTGCCGCTCGCGCGCTTCGCGCCCTCGCTGTACCCTGGGCTAAACGAATTGCACCCCTTCGAGGTTTTCAACGAGCAAGAAAGTGCTCCTTGAGACGCTTTGCGACTGGTTCGGGCTGCACTTTTGCGACACCCTCGGAAGGGGAGCC
>DATIPQ010000101.1 GCA_035471785.1 Acidobacteriota bacterium | reverse complement strand
AAACCCAGGGTGGCGCCGCCGTCTCGCTGGCGCTCGCCGGGGCTGACCCTGGGCTGGCGAATCGCTCGCCTTCAGCGAGCCCGGACTTGACTTCTAACACAGTCGCTGCCTGCCCTCCGAAGCCTTGGCGAAGGAGGGGGCAGGCGAATCTGTCCCTGCAGGGGCAAGAACGGAGGGCCCTGGCTCACAACTTATGACCGCCGGCAGTAGCGAGCAGCCTCATACCGCCGAGAGCAATTGGGCCTGAACCGCGGTCACTGAAACTTGACGCGGTGTGTGAACTTGTTGGCCGCTGGCGGCCCTAGGGTCGCCGGCGGCCGGCTACTCGATCACCACGTAGCGCCACAAGCGCGCCACTTCCTTCTCGTCGACGTACTTGCCGATCTCCCTCTGGAACTGTTGCCGGGACTTCCAGGGACGGTACTCCTCGAACTCGTGCGCCATGCGGCGGCCCACGCCGGGGATGGTCTGGAACTCCTCCGAGGTGGCCGTGTTCAGGTTCAAGGGAATGAACACGTACCGCTTCAGCCGGTCGGTCTCCTCCTGGCCCACGTACTTGCCGATCTCCCGGTCGAACTGGCTCCAGGCTTTCCAGGGGCGGTACTCCTCGAACTCGTGAGCCATGCGGCCGGCCACGCCGGGTATGAGGAGGATCTCCTCACGGGTGCCGGTGTTGAGGTTGATGTGGAGGAAGGCCTGTCCGTAGACCTCGGAGGCCTGGTCGGCCGTCAAGCCGTTCTCCATCAGCTTGGCGTGGAGGTCCGTGATGCTGTCGAAGGGTCTGGCCTCCTGGACGGCTTGGGCGACGTCCGCGGAAAAGTGAGGCAGGGCCGCAAGCTGCTCTTCGGTGGCGGTGTTGAAGTCGAGCAAACCCTGCCCGACCTGGGCTGTCACGGCTGCTGAGCAAAGCAGGGCAGACAGCAAGGCCACGGCCAAGCGGTTGATCCAGAGCGCGACGTTCGTTCTATTCATTCTTCAGTCCCCTTCCTGTCAATCTGACCCCGGCTCAAGGCCGGGTGGCGGTAGCAGAATATCAGCCCCAACAGGCCCAACTGCGCCATCGAAGCCGGCGCCAAGGCCGGCGGCGCCTTGGAACGCAGAACCTTCCAAAACAGGTCCCAGGTCGACAGCGAAGGGTCGATGTCGAGTTGGAACTCCATGTTGCCCTGAAAGTGGAGGACGATTCCCGCCGCTCCCGCCAGCACGAAAAGGACCATCGTCCCCTGCATGAACCTCAGGCTGCGCCGTCCGCCAATTAGAAGATAGCAGGCAATGACCATGATTCCAACGCCGTTCAGGCCCAGGGGCGCCAGTTGCCAAACGTCCTCATAGTGTTGCAGCAGAAGCAGGTCGATGGTGGTCACCAGGATGCCGAGCGACAGCAGCGCCAGGAGGATTTTGCGCAGGGCGCCGGCTGGTGAATCGGTCATGAAATCAAGCCTTTCCCGTCGTGGTCGAGGAGGGGGCCATTCTGTCCCAGCGCCCGCCGCCCATGCAACTGCTCCTAGGTGGCCAACAAGTTCACACACGAAGCAAGTTTCAGCGACCGCGCTGAGGGCCTATTTGCTCTCGGCGGTATGAGGCTGCTCGCTACTTTTCCTGCTCGGGTACAGGTTCCTCGATCAGGTGGTAGCGGCCTGGCTGGAGTTCTTTAACGGTCTGGCTCAGGCCGGACGGCCAGCGGATCGTCAGGGATTCAGGTTTTTCGCCGCTCTGCAATCCGAAGTGGAGGCGGGGGTCGTGGGCGGCCTGGTAGCTGCCGCCGCCGGTGCGTTCGCGGAATAGGGTGCGGCGGTCGGTCTCGAGGGTCAGCTTGGCGCCCACTCCGTCGCGGTTGCTCTTGTTGCCGCTCAGCCGTATTCCTATAAAGGAGGATCCGCCCCCGTTCCCGATGAGCAGGTTGTTCAACAGCACCGGGGCTGCCCCCACGTTGACGAAGACCAGGTCGATGTCGCCGTCGTTGTCGTAATCGGCTGAAGCCAGGGCCCGGCCGTCCAGCGGGCGCGTCCAAACGCCCCCTTGTTTCTCGCCCACCTCGACGAACTTGCCCTCCCGGTTCTCCAGCAGAAAGGGCCGCTGGGCGCCGCTGACGCGGTCGCGGTAGAGGTGAATGTTGTCGAGAGGATGTCCGTTGAGCACCGCCAGATCCAGGTCGCCGTCGTTGTCCTTGTCGAAAAAGCGCACCCCGAAACCGCTGTAGAGCAGATCGCCCTGTCCGTGACCCTGCCCCAGCGTGACGTCGTTGAAGTAGTCCCGGTGGCGGTTGACGTAGAGATTGTTCATCTCGTAATCGATGTTGGTAACGATGAGATCGAGGCTGCCGTCGCCGTCGATGTCGCCCAGATCGGTTCCCATGCCTGACTCGGGCTCGACGGCGGCTCCATAGGCCACTTCCGCCATCAGGCCCTCTTCGCGGAAAACGCCCTTTCCGTCGTTGCGGTAGAGGAAGTTGGCCACGGCGTCGTTGGCCACATAAATGTCTTGGTCGCCGTCGCCGTCGACGTCGCCCGTCACCACCCCCAGCGCCTTGCCTTTCAGTCCCGCTCCCGCTTCTTCGGCCACCTCGCTGAAGGTGCCGTCGCCGTTGTTGCGGTAGAGCAGGCTGGGGACGGGCTGGAACTGGTCGGGATGGCAATAGGAACGGTAGCCCTCCTTCTTTTCGCCGCAGTAGATCTCCTTGGGGTAGTCCCAGTCCAGGTACTGGCAGACGAACAGGTCGAGATCGCCGTCGTTGTCCATGTCGAAGAAGGCGGCCGACGTCGACCAGCCCTCTCCCCCCAGGCCGGCGGCCGAGGTGACGTCCCTGAAAGTGCCGTCGCCGTTGTTGCGGTAAAGGCGGTTCGCTCCCCAGGCGGTGACGTAGAGGTCGGGGTCGCCGTCGTTGTCATAGTCGCCCACGGCGGCGCCGTTTCCATAGAAGCCTCCGCCTAGGCCCGCCTGCGAGGCGACATCGCTGAAGGTGCCGTCGCCGTTGTTGCGGTAGAGGGCGTTGCGCCCGGGGATGGAGCCTTGAGAGCGGGCATGATCGCCCGAGTCGACCAGGAAAAGGTCGAGCAGGCCGTCGCCGTCGAAATCAAGCCAGGCGGCGCCGCCACCCATGGTCTCGATGAGGTACTTTTCGGGCGTCGCTCCATTGCGGTGCACCCACTCGATGCCTGCCGCGCGGGTCACGTCGGCGAACTCGGGCGCCGGTCGGTGTTGCCCCCATGCCGTTGCCGTCGCGAGCAGGGCAACCAGCAGCGTTCTGCCCATCATGCCTTCAAGGATATCCCATCTTGAAAAAAAGGGGCGTTGGCGGCGAAGTGGATGGGGTTGGGGCGGGAAGGGAAGGCCCGCGAAGAACGCGAAGGGGCCGCAAACGGGGAAGATACGGGACGTTCTTCGCGGGCCGGGGTGGAGGAGCGATTAGAGGAAGGCGGCAGTCATGAGTTTTCGCCGAACTGCTGCCCGGCCTGCACAAGGAACCAGGCGGCAAGGGCTCAGCGCTGCCTGGCGCCGGAAAGCAAGGCGGGCTGGCTGCCGTTGTGCAAATACTCCTCCAGAAGGCCGTGCAATTCCTGAAAGCGGTTCTGAATCTCGAAGCGCAGGTCGGGGTCGGTCTCCTGCTCCATGACCTCTTCGAGGGGCGTCTCGTCGACTCCCTCCAGCAGTTCGGCTGCCGAAGTGTTGAGCGCCCGGGCGATGTTGAAAAGAAAGCCCAGCGAAGGACGCTTGACGGCCCGCTCAACCTCGCTGATGTATCCGGGCTCGTAGCCTCCGGCCTCGGCCAGTTGTTCCTGGGTCAACTTCAGTTCCAATTTGCGCCGCTTGCGGATGTTGGCTCCGATGCGGGCGGCGATTTTCTGATCAAACGGTCCATGCATCTCTTTTCAGCCTCTCTTGCCGAATGATGGGGTTTCTGTTTTCAAGAGCCTTTCTGCCAAAAGCTGCGCTTATTGTAGACGGCCCTGCTTGGCGAGTCAAGCAAAAAGAGCCAAAAAAGGTGGCCTCGTGCCTGGGGCGGGAGGGATTCGTGCAAAAAGTGCTTGGTCAATCAAGCGTACTTAAGGTAGTGTAGGCAGCAGGCTTATGACTCTCGGAGCGTATCTCAGGCATCTGCGCCAGGCTAAGGGAATGACCTTGCGTGCGGTGGAAAAGTCCAGCGGCGTCTCCAACGCCTACTTGAGTCAGTTGGAGAACGGCAAGCTGACCAATCCCTCGCCGCCCATTCTCCACAAGCTGGCCAAGGTCTACGGCGCCTCTTACCAGGCCTTGATGGAAAAGGCCGGCTATCTGATGCCCTCCCGGTCTGCGGACGATAAGCGGGAGGGCGGTTCAGGAAGGCGCAAGGGCCGCTTGCCCACCTTCGCGGTGGAGGAGCTGAGCGAGGAAGAAGAGGAAGAGCTTCTTCGCTATCTGGCCTTTATCCGTTCGCGCAAAGAGTGAACGGCGTCGCCTTCAGCCCTTGGCAGGAGCATGGATGAAGGCAGGACTCGGCTAATCCGGGAGTCGGCAAATGCAGAGAGGCATTGCATGGCCAGGAAGAAAGACGACAGCTCTGTAGACACGCGGACGCGGGCGCAGATCAGGGAGACGGCTGATCGGTTGTTGCGCAAGGCGGGAGCCTGCGGCCGCTTTCCCACGCCCGTCCCCGACCTGGTGGCGGCGGCAGAACTGCAACTTGAGATGGATGTCTCCCTCAACTCCGGCTTCTTGCAGCGCCTCTACGCTGAACTCAGCGAGAGCGTCAAGCGGGCGCTGGACAAGGTTCTGGGAGTGCTCGACCGGCGGGGGCGCTTCATTTACCTCGACCACTCGGTGCACGAGAAGAAGCGGGTTTTCTTGTCGCTGCACGAGATCGCTCACGATTTTCTGCCCTGGCAGCGCGACTTGTGGGCATTCCTGGAGGAATCGGAGCACACTATCGATCCCGACATGCGCGAGCAGTTCGAGCGCGAAGCCAACGTTTTCGCCAGCGACGTGCTCTTTCAGCTCGACGCCTTCCGCGACGAGGCCGCCGATCTGCCCTTAGGGATGGGTTCCGTTCTCAAGCTCTCACAGCGCTACGGGTCGAGCTTCTATGCCGCCGCCCGCCGCTATGCCGCGACTCACCACAAGCCTTGCGCGCTGGTGGTTTTCGATCAGCCTCATCCGCCTTCGGCCAAGCGCCTCTCGGTGCGGCGGACGATCCATTCCCAGGCTTTCCTCCAGCGCTTCGGGGCAGGCTACTGGGCCGACAGCTATGGACCCGAGTCGGTGTTCACCCTTAACCGTCCCGAGCCCGAGAAGGTCTTCTTCCGCCCCATACCCATCCGCCTGCGCAACCTGCGCGAAGAAACCGAGGAGATGCGCCTGGAGGCCTTCGACTCCGGCTTCCAGATCCACTACCTCATCTTCCCCCCTCAAACAGATTAATGTCGCGGCGACGGAGGAAGCCGCTATACTGAGTGGCCGTGGAAACTGGGCGTCAAGAAAAGGAAATCGTGGTCGAGGTCAATGGGCGGCAGCAGCGCCGGGCGGTTGAACCCAGGCTGCTGCTGAGCGACTTTCTGCGCCATGAGCTGGGGCTGACGGGCACCCACGTGGGATGCGAGCACGGGGTGTGCGGAGCCTGCACGGTGCTGATGGACGGGCAAGCCGTGCGCTCCTGCCTGATTTTCGCGGTCCAGGCCCATCAGCGCTCGCTGACCACGGTGGAAGGGCTGGAGGCGCCGGCGGGACGCCAACTGCATCCTCTGCAGGAGGCCTTCCGCGAAAAACATGGCCTGCAGTGCGGATTCTGCACGCCCGGCATCCTCATGACCCTGGTTCCCTTCCTGCAAGAGAATCCCCGCCCCGCCAAAGAGGAGATCCGCCGGCTGCTCTCGGGTCATCTGTGCCGCTGTACCGGCTACCTCAAAATCGTCGAAGCCGTGCAGGAATACGTCGCGGGGTCCGGCCGGGAGGCTAGATCGGGGGACGGGGCGTGAAGCACATCGGACAGCCCGTCCGCCGCAATGAGGACGCGCGGCTGCTCACCGGCAAGGCCGTCTTCGTCGACGACGTTCACCTTCCCGCGATGCTGGAGGCGGCCTTCGTGCGCAGCGACTATGCCCACGGACGCATCCTCTCCATCAACGCCGAGCCGGCCCGCCGCCATCCCGGAGTGGTGGCCGTCTACACCGCCGAGGACCTGGGCGGGTACTGGAAGCCGGGTCCGCTGCTGGTGCCTCCTCCGCCCATCGAAGGACTCGTCTTCAACGAGCGGACGCAGGTTCCGCTGGCCCGCCACAAGGTGCGTCACGTGGGCGAACCCATCGCCCTGGTGCTGGCCGAGAACCGCTACATCGCCGAGGACGCCGCCGAACTGGTGGAGGTCGAGATCGAACCGCTGGAGGCGGTCGTCGACATCGAGAAAGCCCTGAATGAGGACGCGCCGCTGATTCACGACGAGCTCGACAGCAACCTCTCGGCTCACGTCCTCCAGGGCAAGGGGGACTATGAGAGCGTGCGCGGACAGGCGGCGACAGTGGTGCGCCGGCGCTTCCAGTACGACCGCGGGGCGTCGGCGGCCATCGAGAACCGGGGAATCGTGGCCTCCTGGGACCCGCGGGAGCAGGAACTCACCGTGTGGGACTCCACTCAGGCGCCCATTCCCATCCGCAACGGCCTGGCGGCCATGCTGGGGCTGTCGGAATCGCAGGTGCAGGTCATCGCGCCTTTCATCGGGGGCGGATTCGGTCCCAAGATCATGATGTTCTACCCCGAGGAAGTGCTGCTTCCCTGGGCCTCCATGCAATTGCAGCGTCCGATCAAGTGGATCGAAGACCGGGAAGAGAATTTCTATGCCACCACTCAGGAGCGGGGGCAGGTTCATTGGGCTGAAATCGCCCTCGACGCCGAAGGACGCATTCTGGGCGTCAAGGACGAGTTTCTCCACGATGCCGGCGCTTACGCCCCCTACGGACTCACCGTCCCCATCAACACCCAGTGCACCCTGCTGGGCTGCTACGTGGTCCCTCACTACCACAGCGAGTTCAAGGCCGTTTTCACCAACAAGCCCATCGTCACTCCCTACCGCGGCGCCGGGCGCCAGCACGGCGTTTTCGTGATGGAACGGCTGCTCGACCTGGCGGCCCGCGAGTTGGGAATGGACCGGGTGGAGATCCGCCGCCGCAACCTGATTCCCCCCGAGGATTTTCCCTACGACAACGAGATCATCTTTCAGGACTTCCGTCCGCTGGTCTACGACTCGGGCGACTACCCCCGCTGCCTGGAGCGGACGGCGGAAATGATCGGCTATGAGGACTTCCTGTCCCGCCAGCAACCCGAGGCCCGGCGTGAGGGACGCCTGCTGGGGCTGGGCCTGGTCAGCTACGTGGAGGGGACGGGGATCGGTCCTTACGAGGGCGTGCGCATCACCGTCGAGTCCTCGGGCAAGGTCAACCTGGTGACGGGAGTGGGCACCCAGGGCCAGGGACATTTCACCTCCCTGGCCCAGGTGGCGGCCGAGCAACTGGGCGTCAAGGTCGAGGACGTGCGCGTGGTGACCGGCGACACGCGCCAGTTTCACTGGGGCACGGGGACCTTCGCCAGCCGCGGCGCGGTGGTGGCCGGAAACGCCTGCCACGCGGCCGCCAAGGACGTCCGCCGCAAGATCCTCGAGCAGGCTTCGGAAGCGCTGGAAGCGGCCCGTGAGGACCTTGTGTTGGAGGAGGGCAAAGTCTTCGTCAAGGGCTCTCCCGAGTCCTCGTTGGCGCTGGGCGAGCTGGCCGAGCTGGCCAATCCGCTGCGGGGAGCCGTCAAGCCGGGGACCGAGCCGGGACTGGAGTCCACCTGCTACTTCGGACCCGAGCAGGGCGCCACCGCCAACGGCGTCCACGCCATGATCGTGGAAGTCGACCGCGAGACCTGCCACGTCGAGATCCTGCGCTATGCCATCGTCCACGACTGCGGACGGGTCATCAATCCCCTCATCCTGGAAGGACAGATCGAGGGAGGCGTGGCCCAGGGCATCGGCAACGCCTTCTACGAGCAACTGCACTTCGACGAGTCGGGCCAGCTCATGAACGCCTCCTTCATGGACTTCCTTCTGCCCACGGCCCTGGAAGTGCCCGACCTGGACATGGACCACTTCGAGACCCTCTCGCCGCTCAACGAACTGGGCGTCAAAGGGGCCGGCGAAGCGGGCGCCATTCCGGTGGCCGCCGCCTTCGCCCAGGCCGTCGAGGACGCCCTGCGTCCGCTGGGCGGGGACATCGAGATTCTCGACATCCCGCTCAGTCCCAACCGTCTCTTCGAGATCCTCAACCCGCCGGACGAGGAGGACGCGTGAAGCCTCCGGCCTTTGACTACCACGCCCCTCGAACCGACGAGGAAGCCCTGCAACTGCTGAAACGCTACGGCGGCGAGGCCAAAGTGCTGGCGGGCGGCCAGAGCCTCATCCCGGCCATGAACTTCCGGCTGGCGCGTCCAGCGGTGCTGGTCGACATCAACGCCATCGGCGATCTGGCCTACATCGTGGAAGAGGCCTCGGGAGGCGTCCGCATCGGTTCCATGACCCGCCAGCGCACCGTTGAGACCAGTCCGCTGGTGCGCGACTGCTCGCCGCTGCTGCATGCCGCCATGCCCTGGATCGCCCACCTGCAGATCCGCAACCGCGGCACTATCGGAGGCAGCCTGGTTCACGCCGATCCAGCCGCCGAGCTTCCCGCCGTCATGCTGGCCCTGCGCGCCCGCTTGCGGCTGGAAAGCCAGGAGGACGAGCGCTGGCTCTCGGCCCGCGACTTCTTTACAGGATTCTTTTCCACCGCCCTGGCCGAGAACGAAATGCTCTGCGAAATCGTGGTGCCCTGCCTGCCGCCCCGTTCAGGCACCGCCTTCCGCGAGTTCGCCCGCCGCCACGGAGACTACGCCCTGGCCGGATGCTGCGCCGTCCTCACCCTGGAGGAAGACCGTGGCGACCCGGAACAGATCAAAGAAGCCCGCCTCACCTACTTCTCGGTGGCCGACGGTCCCGTCGAGGCTGCTCAGGCCCAGGCCCTGTTGGCCGGACAGCAGCCCTCCGTAGACCTCTTCGCCGAAGCCGCCCGCGTCGCCGCCCACAATGACCTCGATCCCCCCGGAGACATCCACGCCACCCCTCAATTCCGCCGCCACCTGGCCCAAGTCCTCACCCGCCAGGCTCTGAAACAAGCCCTACAGCGGGCACTCTCCACCGGAGAGTAAGAACGACCACGTCCGGTGGGAGGCGCATCCTTGCGGCGATCCTGAGAACGCGGGAGGCATTACGCGTCGCTGCAGCGGATTACCCTAGCCCCTCGAAAAACACAGCAGCGGAAAACCCCCTTTACCCTCTCTCAGGCAGGTCTGTGTTAGGCTTTGTCAGCGATGCGAAGACAGCGTGGCGAAAGGCCCACTGAATGGTTGCTGGCCCGGGCTTCAGGCGACGAAAAAGCCTCCGGCAAAAAGAAACGCTTTTCCCGCTCAGACGGCGGCGGGAAGGGAGGTTTGGGCCAGGGAATGCAGTCCTGGTCGCTGATGTGGCGGGTGCTCTTCATCGCCCTCCTCATCTGGCTGCTGCTGCAGATCCCCTGGGGAGGCCAGGAGGGCCGCGAGATCAGCTACAGCCAGTTCCGCCGCTTTGTCGAGCAGGGACGGGTGGCCGAGATCACCGTCCAGGGCGAGCAGGTCAGCGGACGCCTCAAGACCGTCTGGGGAGACCGCTCCGGCGCCCAGGACTCCACCGGCGGGGAAGGGGACGGCGGCTCCGACGCCTCCGTCAGCGGACGCGGCGCCCAGTTCGTCACCTACCTGCCGACCTTCGGCGACGACGGACTCTTCGAGGAACTGCGCAGCCAGGGGGTGGAGATCAAGACCCGCCCCTCGGGAGAGGGCGAAAACCTGTGGATGCTCGTCTTCACGCTGCTGCCCTTCATCTTCCTGATCGCCTTGGCCATTTTCTTCATGCGCCGCATGCAGAACCAGGGACAGGGCATCTTCAACATCGGCCGTTCGCGGGCCAAGTCCTACGACCGCAGCGGCAAGCGCACCAGCTTCGACGAAGTGGCCGGCTGCGAGGGCGCCAAGCGGGAACTGCAGGAACTGATCGCCTTCCTCAAAGATCCCCAGCGCTTCCGCAAGCTGGGCGGCAAGCCTCCCACGGGCGTTTTGCTGGTGGGTCCGCCGGGGACTGGAAAGACGCTGCTGGCCCGCGCCACCGCCGGAGAGGCCGAAGTGCCCTTTTACAGCCTGACCGGTTCCGACTTCATGGAGATGTTCGTGGGCGTGGGCGCTTCGCGGGTGCGCGACCTCTTCGAGCAGGCCCGCAAGAACGCTCCCTGCATCGTCTTCATCGACGAACTCGACTCCATCGGACGGCGCCGCGGCGCCGGACTGGGCGGCGGGCACGACGAGCGCGAGCAGACCCTCAACCAGCTTCTGTCCGAGATGGACGGCTTCGAGTCCCACCACGGGGTCATCGTGCTGGCCGCCACCAACCGTCCCGACATTCTCGACCGGGCCTTGCTGCGTCCGGGACGCTTCGACCGCCACATCACCGTCGACATGCCCACCGCCAAGGCCCGCCAGGCCATCCTCAGGGTGCACACCCGCAACACGCCGCTGGCCGACGACGTCGACATCGAAGAACTGGCCCGCGCCACGCCCGGTTTCAGCGGAGCCGACCTGGAGAACCTGGTCAACGAAGCCGCCCTGCTGGCGGGACGGGAAGAGAAGAAATCAGTCGATCGGGACGCCTTCGAGCAAGCCCGCGACAAGGTCCTGATGGGACTGCGCCGCGAGGGCCTCACGCTGAGCGAAAAAGACCGCAAAATCCTGGCCTACCACGAAGCCGGACACGCCGTGGTGGCCGCCAGGCTTCCCAACGCCGATCCCGTCCACAAGGTCACCATCATCCCCCGCGGACGCGCCATGGGCGTCACTCAGCAGCTTCCCACCGAAGACAAGTACCTCTACGACAAGGAATACCTGCTCGACCGCCTGGCCGTGGTGCTGGGAGGACGCGCTTCCGAACGCCTCATCTTCGAGACCTCCACCAGCGGAGCCGCCGACGACCTCAAGCAGGCCGCCCAAATGGCCCGCAAGATGGTGATCGAGTGGGGAATGAGCGAGAAGGTGGGGCAGTTGGCCTGGGGCGGCGAGCACGACGAGGTCTTCCTGGGGCAGGAACTCACCCAGCGCCGCCACTACAGCGAGTCCACCGCCGACGAGATCGACGTCGAGATCAAGCTCATCGTCGATTCGGCCTTCCAACGCGCCACCGAGACCCTCAAAGAAAACCGCGAAGGCCTCGACCGCCTTGCCGCACGTCTGCTGGAAAAAGAAGAAGTCGACGGCAAGCAAGTCCTGGAACTGCTCTCCGAAAACGGCTCAGAGCCGCCGCAGCCCGAGCAGGCCGGCGACGGCGAGGAAGAGGAATAGCCCCGCCAGTCCCCATCCTCCCAGCAACGGCACCGCGGTGACAGACTCCACCACCTGCAAGCGCAACAGCACCTCCTGCTCGGTGGGAGACGGCGGAATTCCGATCCCTGAAGCGTCGTGTCCGACCAGGCGTGGCGCGCGGTTTCCAAAAAAGTCGTTTTTCCCTCCCAGGCGCTGACTCGCTTGTGCAGGAAGCAGCACGGAGGCTGGCCTGCACCTTCCAGCCCCATGTCAGCCGCCAGGCTCGCGAAGCCGTCCCTCGACGTACTTGTGAAGCACGCTGGCAATCAGCGTTTGATAGGGAATGCCCTCAGCCAGGGCCCGCTTCTGCAATCCGCGAAGGTCCTTCGAGGACAGCCGAATGTTGATTCTCGCATCCTTGCGGAACATGGCATCGGCATACTCCTTGTGGAGCTTCTGGGTCTGCGCAGCGCCTTTGGAGCGCTTGAGCCTTCCCCCTTCATACGCCTCCAGGATTTCCTTCTCTTCCTGATCCAGTTCACTCATCCTTTGAACCTCCGTGCTTCTTCGTGGCCTTTCGGCTCGGAATGATGGTCTTCAGAAAGACCTCCTCATCCGATTCGACAAAAGGCACCAGGTAAACGTAACCCTCGATCTCGATCACATGAATCTGTTGTCCGGGGTACCGATCCTGATTCGGATGATCGACGGTTTCGATGATGTCGCCGGCCCGAATGTGGAAGACGACGTCCTCAAACGAGATGCCTCGCTGAGCTTTGAGGGTGTCGTTCTTGTCCGGGTTCCAGACGATGAACTTCACGCCCCAGAATATAGCACAACGTGTGCCGGTTGTCTCCAGGGCAGCAGGCGGTCAGGCTCCGTAAGGCGGCCCCAATCATTGGGAGCAGATCAATCCCTCGAATCCTGCCCTAATCGGTCCCGGTCAGTTTGTCGAGGCGCTTTTGCAGGCGGGTGGAGGCCTTGGGTTTGATGGTTCCGAAGGTGAGGCAGCGGTTTAGGATCTTGATCTCGGCCTTGGTGTTGCCCTGCTTGCGGTAGATGCGGGCCAGTTGCTCGTAGTACCAGTGGGGGACGCCGGTTTGGTGGCGGCGGGCCTTTTCTTCGATGGTGTCAATTAAGACGAGCAGCATATCGGCGGCTTCCTCGAGTTTGCCCTCTTTCTTGAGTTGACGGATCTCGGGGACGAACAGCGGCGGGCCGTGGAGGATCTTTTCGTCGCTGGGGATGGGGCGGGCGGGGCCGGAGGGCTCCTCGCGGGCCAGCAGCGAGACCGTGAAACCCCGGCCGTGCAGGAAAGGGCTGATCAAGAGGGCGATAGGACCTAGCAGGAAACTGGCCGCCAACCATTGAAGCCAGTGAAAGCGGCGCACCATCCCCATCAAGATCGACAGCGCCGCACCGGCCATCCAGACGACGAGAAGCAGGTTCCAGCCCAGGTAGTCGGTCATCAGATCAGGGCCCTGGTTGTGGCGGGGGATGGGCTTCGTAATGCTGGCGCAGCAGGTCCTTGCCGTAATCGGCCGTACTCCTCCCAGGCGCTAGGGGCACGGCGGTATGAGGTCGTACCAGTAGCGAGCGGAGCGAGTGCAGATCAAACTGGTCGGACGATTCGCCCTCTATCTAATCAACGTATGGCGAGTCCCGCTCACTGGCAATGGACAGTCTTTGTGGCTGTGCGAGCAGTTCCACCCCCATCCTGGTAATTGATTGTAACCGTCGCCACTCCCGCTGCCGTGCAGTGAACGAGCACGCCTCCAGCTCCGCCGAGATTCGACACTGTACAAGTGGCAGTTCCTGCCGGTACCACACTGCAGGACGTTGCAAAGGTACCGAATCCGGTCGAGATTCGCCGCGGTTTACAGATGGGAAAATGATAGTCGTGCCCCTTGCCCAGGCGACTCGTTGCTCCGATCGTCGCGCCCCGAAGGAACCCTTCGGTGACAATCCCTGTTCCGGTCCAGCTAAGAGAGGCCCCCGTCGCGCTATTGTAGCCCTCTTCCCTTTTTGAGAATAAGATTCGAACATATCCATCGTCTAGCTCATTCAACAGCGGAAAGTCCGCCTCCAATCCCAGCGTCTCTTCAAGGACACCCTCGTCGGGCCTGAAGCGTCCCTGGTCAGCGCTGCCGTATTCGGCCACCATCTCATCCGGGAAGTCTCCGATAGCCCCTTGAAGAATGATCGGGCCGGTCTGTCGGCCGCCCTCAAGAGGCAGAGTGATCGAAGGCAAGGACAGCCAAACCCGATCCACTGTAAAGGAGTCACCCGACCATCGACGCGTGTAGGATCCAAAGAGGCCACCTTCGATGCGGATCTCCTCGCCTCCGAGTTCGTTCGGAAACCGGAGAACCACGCTGCCGGACCTCAGCTTGACGAATGTCTCCTCTGGAGTAGGCGAGCTACTACAAGATGCTACCAAAAGCAGCAGAATGGCCAGAAACAAGCGCGTGACGGCGAGCTTGAAGTTAGATCGTGTTGTCATAAGATCCCCCCTCATGGCGCGGCTGGCAGCCTGACAATAAGGGTTGTATCCACAATGCCAACCACCGCAAAAGCGGGACCCAGCCTCTTGGGCCGTGGCGTTGTAGATACAATCGTGTTGGACTGAGCCGCGTTGAATGTTTGTGGGGATTGTATCAGCCTAGGGAGCCGAGTGCACCCGGACCGAGGGCGCAGCGGACTAGACTAGGGCCACTAACTAGGTGGCCAACAAATTCACAGACGCGTCAAGTTTCAGTGACTGCAGTGAAGGCCCAATGCTCGGCGGTATGAGGGCTCTCGCCACTAGCGGAGGGATTGTCGCTTTGACCCTGGCCTACGAGCGCGCGCGGGGGAGTGGGGCAGACCCTGCGGCAAGGAGGCGGAGTGAGGGCTGAGGAGCCGCTGCGGAGTCTTGAGCGGTCGCGCGTGAGGTCAGCTCTCCAATCCTCGTGCGCAGGTCCTATGTCCTGCACTGTCGTCCAAGAGTCCTTGGATTCACATAGGATTCGCCTGGGAGGGGAAAACGACGTTTCTGCGTCGTGGGCGCCGCGCGGTTTCCAAAAAAGTCGTTTTCCCTCCCAGGCGCTGACTCGGTGTGCATGGTTGCCGATAGGCTAACGCTGCTTGAGGGCGCGGCGGATGAGGGTTCGGGCGGTGGTGTATTGTCGGGCCGTGTTGATCGAGATCCAGCGCGAGACCGGATATTTGCCGGCCCACTCGAAGACGCCGGCCTGCAGCAACTCCCGGTCGTCGAGGGAATCGATCGTTCGCATGACCCGCTCGTAGCCCTTTTCAAGGCGGGAGCGCACGGAACGATAGGACTCTGGCCGTGCCTTCTTGACCAGATCGTCGTTGAGCCGGGGCGTCTCGGTCCATCGGTATCCCTGGGCGGGCAACACCGGGACCTGGCCCCGCCGGCCCGCCTCGACCCAGTCGATCACCCGTTCCGTCCACCAAGCCCGCACCGCCAGGAGATCTTTGACGCTCCAGGTCTCGACACAGGGCACATCACCCGCTCGCGGACCTGCTGCCTCCAGCTCGGCCTGCAGCTTCTGGAAAGCCGAGCGGGTCATTTCGATGAGTTCGTCGCGTGTCGTCGGTATCGGCATGGCTGGATCATTCTAGCCCGCTTCGGCGTTCCCTTGACAGGAGCTGATGCAGGCGGCGGCTGGGTAGGGTTATGCTAATGCGTCGTGGGAAGATCCCAGGCTAACGGGGGCGACGATGGAGAATAAAGATTTTTACGCTGATGTTTTAAGGAAGCTGCGCGAGGCGGGGCTGGAGGAACTGGCCCGCACGATCGCCCTCAAGGCTCGGGACTCGATCCGCATCGAGCGGGACGAAGGCTCAAGCGGGGCGGCCGTGCCCTCCAAGCTGGGGGGCAGGCCCGATCTTCCCCCTACCTTTGCCTGGCCCGTAGGCGAATCTCATCCGCTGGCATTCCTGGCCCAGTTCAATCTTTCCGAGGTGGCCCCTCTGGCCGAAGAGACCGGCCTGCCCGGCGAGGGGGCGCTCTATGTTTTCTACGACTGGCAGCAACAGCCCTGGGGATTCGAAGCCCAGGACTGCGACGGCTGGCGGATCGTCTATCTCCTGCCTGAAGACCTTCATACGCTGGAAGCACTCGAACCGCCTGCCGAAGACCCCGAGGCCTGTCCCTTCTTCAAGGAGATCTTCCTGCGCTTCTACCGTCAGCGGACGCTTCCTGGCCCCGACAGCCCCGAGCTGGAGGCTCTCGATCTCGACGACGACGACCTAGACGCCTACTGCGACATCATCGGCGAGCTTGAGGAAGAGCACCGCCCCCTGCATCAGTTCTTCGGCTACCCCACCCAGGACCAGTCAACCGACATGCCTGCAGAGGCCGCCAAGCTGGCTTCACAAGCCTTCCCCAAAACCCCTCCACCCGCCAAACCCGAAGGGGACGAGTGGGTCATGCTGCTGCAGATCGACAGCGACGACGAAGCGGGATTCATGTGGGGCGACATGGGACGGCTGCATTTCTGGATCCGCCGCGACGACCTGCGCTACCGCCGCTTCGAGCGAGCTTGGATGTTTTTGCTTTGCGGCTAGTGCTGCCGGTCATAAGTTCTGAGCCAGGGCCCTCCGTTCTTGTCCCTGACAGGGACAGATTCGCCAGCCCAGGGTCAGCCGCGGCGAGCGCAAGCGAGACGGCGGCGCCAGCCTGGGTTTCAGACGGCAAAGGTCTGAACGCTGAAAGCGTGGAATAACGCCACAAGGTGGCTCAAAACTTCTGACGCACTGCACTATTGGCTTCCGCCATGGCTCCAGCGAAGTACTGCCGAACTCCTGATCCTCTCGATCTTTCAGGTGCCGCCTTAGCTCAGGGGAAGTATCGGTAGATGTCGCGGCGATGGAGGCAGCGCACGAAAACCGCTGTCGTGCCTTCGATCTCGAGGCCGACCCGGTAGTCGCCGAGACGAAAGCGATAAAACTGCCCGCTGCCGCCGACCAACTTCTTGAGGCTTGAAAGCTCCTTCAATTCACCCGCCGCTTCCACCTCTTCGATCACTTCGCGGATTCGACGAAGCAGTTGCCTATCTTTTCTCAGCTTCTTCAAGTCGCGCTCGAAGCTCTTGCGGAACGCCGTTCTCACGAACGGTCCTCAAGCAGGTCGAAGATACGTGCGCGGTCTACCGACTCGGTCTGACGGCCTTGTTCAATGGCTTCGACAAGGGCGACGTCCTCAAGCACTTCGGCCAACAAGTCCCGCAAAACGTCGCGCTGCTCGTTCAGCGTCTCGGTCAAAGCCTCTTTGATGGCTTGCTTCAGGGACTCGTGCGAAGTGCTCATGATGCTAAGAATACCATGAGCAGCGATAGTGTTTCTTGCCGGCAAATTCATCTTTTCTCCCTAGGACCGGAACCTCCGGGAGCTGAATGCCAAATATGCACTGTGGGTGCACCCAACGGCTGTTTTTCAGTTATACTGGCCCTAGGCCACCTGGGACCTTCCCGGAGGTTCCGGTGGTTAAGAGCCGTCGATGGTTTTGGCATCGACGGCTCGCTTGCCATCTTATCGGAAATAATCTCGAATAGCAACCAATGGTTCATAAAAGTCGCTGTTAAATCACTCTCAAGAGCATATACCAAGTTGAAAATGCAGGAGCCGGGCTGACTCGCTTCGCTTGGGCCGCGGGAGCGCCTCCATGCCTTCAGCGAAGGAGGGCATTCGAAGATGCCCGTCCATGAAGCCGGTCACACGACCGTAAGGTACAATACCGCCGCCCATGCGCGATCAAGTGCTCGACAATCCGCTCATCAACAAAGACCTGGCCCCCACCCGCGACGAGGAGCGCACCTGGGGACTCTGGCATATCGCTTCGCTGTGGGTGGGGATGAGCGTCTGCATCCCCACCTACATGCTGGCTTCGAGCATGATCTCGGCGGGAATGACCTGGCAGGAAAGCCTGGTGGCCATCTTCCTGGGCAACGCCATCGTGCTGCTGCCGCTGATCCTCAACGCCCACGCCGGCACCCGCTACGGCATCCCCTTTCCCGTCTTCGCCCGCGCGGCTTTCGGAACCAAGGGCGCCCACATCCCCTCGATGCTGCGTTCGCTGGTGGCTTGCGGATGGTTCGGCATCCAGACCTGGATCGGCGGAACCGCCATCAACGTGGTCATGGGCATCCTCTGGCCGGGCTGGGCCAAGCTGGGCGGGAGCTTCAGCTTCATGGGCTACGGACTGCCCGAGTACCTCAGCTTCATCGTCTTCTGGCTCATCAACATGTATTTCGTGTGGGCCGGGACCGAGTCCATCAAGTGGCTTGAAACGCTGGCCGCGCCCTTTCTCATCGTGGTCGGTCTGGCGCTGCTTTGGTGGGCCGCTTCCAAAGTGGGAGGGATCGGGGCCATCCTGGAGAAGTCGGATGAGTTGGCAGCCCAGCGTCCGCCCAGCAGCGGGCTACATTTCATGGGGGCTCTCTTCATCCCCTGGCTGACGGCCATGGTCGGCTTCTGGGCCACCCTGTCTCTCAACATTCCCGACTTCACCCGCTACGCCCGCAGCCAGAAGGACCAGGCCCTGGGACAGGCGGTGGGACTGCTGACCACCATGCCGCTCTTCGCCTTCATCGGCGTGGCCGTCACCTCGGCCACCGTGATCCTCTACGGGCATGCGGTGTGGAATCCGGTGGAGCTGCTGCAGATCCTCAGCCAAGAGGAACGTTCGCCCATGCTGGGGCTGATCGCCATGCTCTTTTTGGGCCTCGCCACACTGAGCACCAACATCGCCGCCAACGTGGTGGCGCCCGCCAACAGCTTCGCCAACCTCAATCCGCGTTTCATCGGCTTCCGCCAGGGCGGACTCATCGCGGGCATCATCGGCATCCTCATCTTTCCCTGGGAGTTGCTGGAGATGTACCAGACCTGGCTCATCAGCTACTCGGGACTGCTGGGGGCGGTGGGCGGCGTGCTGCTTTGCGACTATTACTGCATCCGGCGCACCCAACTCGACTCCGAGGCGCTCTACGATCCCGCCGGGGCTTATTGCTACGGAAACGGTTTCAACAGCGCGGCACTCGTGGCGCTGGTGGCCGGCATCGCCGCCGCCTTGGCGGGAAGACTGCATCCCAGCCTCGACTTCCTCTTCAACGGCGCCTGGTTTACCGCCACCGCCGTCTCCATGCTGGTTTACTGGCTGGCCATGCGCAACAGCAGCGCGAGGGCGCAATGACGAAAGGCGTCACAGCGCCGCTGCTGGAGCAGGTACAAGCCTTCGCCTCGCGGACGGCTCTGGCCGACGGCGGCGGATCCTATACCTATGGACAGGTGCGGGCGCGGGCGCGGGCTGTGGCGGCTCATCTGCTCAAGACCGCCGACGAGCCGCTGCAAGACCTGGAGGAAGCCCGCGTGGCCTTCTTGGCCGAGCCGGGAATCGACTACGTTTCGGTTCTCTTGGGCATCTGGATGGCGGGAGGCGTCGCCGTACCCTTGTGCGCGCTGCATCCCCCCCGCGAGCAGCGTTACGTCATCCACGACACCGGGGCCCGCCGCTTCGATCTTGAGGAACTCGACGCCGACCCTCATTCCGGTGAAGGCGCAGACATGCCGCAGCTCTCGCCCGACCGCCGCGCCATGATTCTCTACACCAGCGGAACCACCTCGCGTCCCAAGGGCGTGGTCACGACCCATGCCAACATCGCCGCCCAGGTGGAGACGCTGGTCGAGGCCTGGGGGTGGAGACAGGACGACCGCATCCTGCACGTGCTGCCCCTGCACCACACCCACGGCATCGTCAACGCCATGCTGTGCGCCTTCTGGTGCGGAGCCTGCGTGGAGTTCTTGCCCCGCTTCGATGCCGCCGAAGCCTGGGAGCGCCTGGCCGGCGGACGCATCACGCTCTTCATGGCCGTCCCAACCATCTACGCCCGCCTCATCCGCCACTGGGAAGAATGCACCGCCCGGCAGCGACGCCGCCTCTCCCGAGGCTGCCGCGAGCTGCGCCTGATGGTGTCGGGATCGGCCGCCCTGCCCGCGGGCGATTTCCGCCGCTGGAAGGAGATCAGCGGGCACGACCTGCTGGAACGCTACGGCATGACCGAGATCGGGATGGCGCTTTCAAACCCGCTGCAAGGCGAGCGCCGTCCGGGATTCGTGGGGCGTCCGCTGCCGGGGGTCGACCTTCGGCTGGTCGACGAGGGGGGCGAGCCCTTTGAAGAAGAAGGCCGCAGCGGGCAAATCCAGGTCAAAGGGCCGATGGTCTTTCTGGAGTATTGGAACCGTCCTCAGGCCACTGCCGAATCCTTCACCGAGGACGGTTATTTCAAGACCGGCGACATGGCGGTCGTCGAGAACGGCTGCTACCGCATCCTGGGACGCTCTTCGGTTGACATCATCAAGACCGGCGGATATAAGGTTTCGGCGCTGGAAATCGAGGACGTCTTGCGGACGCATCCCGCCATTGCCGAATGCGCCGTGGTGGGTGTGCCCGATCCGGAATGGGGCGAACGGGTGTGCGCAGCCTTGGTTCCGGCCCCTTCGGCGCAGGGGGCGGAAAACGCCGCCCAATCCCCGGCGCCCGACATCGAAAGCCTGCGCGGCTGGTGCAGGGACAAGCTGGCCGCCTACAAGATTCCCAAAGACCTGCGGACGGTGGAGTCCTTGCCCCGCAACGTGCTGGGCAAGGTGACCAAGCCCGAGGTCAAGAAGCTTTTCCAGGTCCGCAGTCGAGAGCAGGAGACATCATGAAGAAAATCTATGATCTCAGCCAACCCCTCAACCAGGACGCGCCTTTCTGGCCCTACTATCCGCCCTTCGAGGTCAAGTACATCAAGCGCAAAGCCGAGCATGGCGTCAACGCTCAGTACATCCAGACCTCCAACCACATGGGCACCCATCTCGACGCTCCCCGCCATTTCGTCACCAGCGGACGCACCATCGACCAGATCCCCCTGGACTGGCTCTACGGTCCCGGAGTCATCGTCGACCTCAGCGACGAGATGGACGACCTGGCCGCCTACACCCCCGAGATGATCGAGGACCGGGTAGAAATCAGGAACGGCGACATCCTGCTCCTGCACACGGGATGGCACCGCTACGCCCAGTTCGGCGATGAGGCCGACGAAGAGCGCTACATCCACCTCCATCCCGGCGCCCATCCCAGGATGGTGGACTGGCTGCTGGAAAAGAAAATCCGCATCTGGGGCGTGGACTGCATCTCCACCGACCATCCCATGTGCCTTCCCATCGGGCGCTTTCTGGGCAAAGGGATGCACGGCCACTGCGACCGGGTGCGCAAACTCTGCGAAGAGAAGTTCGGCGGCGCTGAAGCACTGGAGAAGCTCTTCCCCGACAGCGCCTACCAGTTGACCCACAACGCCCTTTTCCCCCACGACTGCATGCATATCGAAAACCTGGGCGGAGAGATCGACAACCCCGAGCTGGCCAATAAACGCCTTACGCTGGGCGTCTTTCCCTGGTTGTTCAAAGGCGGCGAAGCGGCCTTCTGCCGGGTGGTGGCCTTCGGCGACCGTTAAAGCTGACCTCCTTGGCTAAAGCTATGGAGGGCGGGCAGGAGTCAGGCATGGATGAGAGCAAAGATATCGCTCGCTCGCCGGCCTACCGGCAGCGGGAGATGATCGCCCGAGGCGAGTTGTCGGCGCGCGAGCTTCTGGAGGCTTGTCGGAGACGGTTAGACGAAGTCAACCCGCACATCAACGCGGTTGTGACGGTTTCGGAAAAGGCCGAGGACGAGGCCAGGGCCCTGGATGAGCGGCAGGCGCGGGGAGAGGAACTGGGGCTTCTGCATGGACTGGTGGCGGGCATCAAGGACGTGACGCCGGTGAAAGGCCTGCGCACCACCTTCGGGTGCACGGTCTACGCCGACAACGTCCCCGACGAGGACGCGCTGGTGGTGCGCCGCCTGCGGGCCGCCGGGGCCGTCATCCTGGGCAAGACCAACACCCCCGAGTTCGCCGCCGGCGGCAACACCTTCAACCCCGTCTTCGGACGCACCCGCAATCCCTGGAACCTGCAGCGCAGCGCCGGCGGATCCACCGGGGGCGGAGCGGCGGCGCTGGCCACCGGCATCATTTCGCTGGCCGAAGGCACCGACCTGGGCGGGTCGCTGCGCATCCCGGCGGCCTTTTGCGGAGTGGCTGGCCTGCGTCCTTCGCCGGGACTGGTGCCCACCGTCCCCTCCGAGTACTTGTGGGACAACCTGCAGGTCAGCGGCGGACTGGGACGCACCTTCCCCGACATCGCCCTCTTCCTGCAAGCCGCCGCCGGACCGTCCCCTGAGTGCCCCATCTACCAGCCCGTCCAGGGACGCGACTTCCTGGGGGGATGCCTGAGCGAACTCCCCGAAGACCTGAAAGTCGCCTACTGCGCCGACATCTCCGGCTACGGCGTCGATGAGGAGGTCGAGCAGGCCTGCCGCCAGGCCGCCCTGGAACTGCGCCAGGCGGGAGCCGTGGTGGAAGAGGTCGAACTCGACCTCTCCTTCGCCCGCCAGGCCTTCATCGCTTTAAGAGGGCACTGGATGGTCTGTCATCACCTGCGGCGCTTAGGCTTTCTGGGACAGTTCGGCGACAACCTGCGCGGCAACATCGAAGCCGGACTCGAGGTCACGACCGAGGAACTGGCCGCCGCCGAGCAGGCCCGGGGACATCTGTGGCGCCTCATGGGCGATTTCTTGCAGGACTACCACCACCTGCTCACGCCCACCCTGGCCGTCCCGCCCTTTCCTGTGGAGCAGAACTACCCCGAGACCATCGGCGGCCAGAAGATGAAGACCTACATCGACTGGCTGGCCTCCACCTTCCTGCTCAGCCTGACCAGCCTGCCCGTGGCCTCGGTCCCGGTGGGACCGGACGCCAACGGTTTCCCGGCGGGCCTGCAGGTAGTGGGGCGTCCGCTGGGCGAAGAGCAAGTCCTCTGCACCGCCCGCCACCTCCACGACCTCTCCTCTCCCGGCCTGCCGCGGCTGCCGGGTTAGCCAGGCACCCCTGGGGCCCTCCTTGCGCCAAGGCTATGGAGGGCTTGGCGATGGCTCGAAGGTACCGGCAACCGGGATGATGCCTCCCACCACTCAAGCATCATCCCGGTCGCTGGTACCCGCCAAGCCCTCCCATAGCCCTGGCGTAAAGAAGGGCCGCAAGGAGGCCTCCCACCAGTCAAGGAGCATCTCGGTCGCCCGCTCACCAGCGCAGGGAAAGGCAGGTCAGGCCGCCGTCCATCTTGCGGGCTTCGCCGGTCTCGACTTCAGTGACGTTGAAGCCCTGAGATTTCAGTTGCCGGCGTGTCTTGGGGAATCCTCGGGCCAGCAGCAGGCGGTCGTTGACGGGCAGGGCGTTGGCGGCGTAGGACTCGTCGTCGTCGACCACCATCAGGCGGAAATCCTGAAGGGAAGGATGGTCGGCGAAACGGGAAGTCGTCAGCATGGTCTCCGGCCCAATCCAGTTGAGGTCGGACTTCAGATGCAGTCCGGGCCCCACCTCGATCTGGCAGCACTGGTAGCCCATGGGTTCCAGCAGGTCGGAAAGTTGGCGGACGCCCTGCCCATTGGTGCGCGCGGAGAGTCCGATGAAGACGCGCTTTTCGGCCACCAGGACGTCTCCGCCGTCCAGCGTGGCGGGGGCCTCGATGCGTCCGATCAGGGGGAGGCCTTTTAAGGCCGCTTGCACCGATTCGACTTCCCCCCGGCGGGACGGTGCGCCGGGACGCGTCAAGACCACGCCTTGCGGCACCAGGACGGCCACGTCCTCGACGAACCAGGCATCGGGATGGCCCTGCAAGGGCTCCATCACTTCGACGTGCAGGCCCGCTTCCCGCAGGGCATCCACGTAGGCCTGATGCTGGCGCAGCGCCTCTCGCAGGTCGTGTGCAGCCGGCGGTTGAGTGGTCAGCCCCGAGGCGAACTCCGGGCCGGGAGGCCGCACCAGTGCTGTGCGCAGTGACAAATTCATGAACGGCTCCTCATCACGACGTAGACGGGGAGTCCCGCCAGGAGCAGGAGAAATCCCCAATAGACGGCTTCGGCGCCGGCTCCGGCGATGACCCACAGCGAGTAGAGGAAGGCCACCGAGGCCAGCGCCGCGGCTGCCGGACGGCCCATCCTGGAGGGCTTCTGGCGCAGCACCCACTTCAACTCGCTCATGGAGGCGAAGGCATAGGGAATGACGGCGGTGATGGTGGCCAGCAAGATGGCGAAGGTGAAGAGTTCCACCAGGCTGCGGGTGTAGTTGAGCACCAGGATGAAGCTGGACAGCACGCTCGATATGACGATGGCTGTGGACGGGGTGCCGTCGGGGGCGGTGCGTCCGAAAAGCGCGGGGAAGAGTCCGTCCCGGGCCATGGCCATGGGCAGTTGTCCCTGCACCAGAATCCAGCCGTTGAGGGCGCCGAAGCAGGACACCGCGGCCCCGATTCCCACCAGATAGGCCCCCCAGCTTCCCCAAATGACGCGGGCGGCGTCGGCGAAGGGGGCGGTGGAAAGTTCCAGGGTCTCTGCGGGCAGCATGCCCGAAACGGCGCTGCTGCTGACGATGTAGATGACTGCGGTCAGGCCGGTTCCCAGCAGCGTCGCGCGCGGGATGGTTCGGCGTGGATCCGCGACGTTCTCGGCCGGGATAGTCGCCGACTCCAGCCCCAGAAAAGCCCACAAGGTCAGCGTCACCGAGGCCAGCAAGGCCGATCCCAGGGGCTGTCCGTCGGCGGGCGCCGCCACGATGTTCTCCAAATCGACGAAGGCCCAGCCCACGGTGCCGACGGCGATCAGCGGCACCAGTTTGAGCAGGGTGGTGGCGAGCTGAGTCATCCCTCCCCGCCGGATGCCGCTGGCATTGATCCAGGTCAGCAGCCACACCACGCCCAGGGCCACGCCCGCCGCCACCGTCCGGTGGCGGCTCAGCACCGGCCAGAAGACGGTCAGATAGCTGACCATCGCCACCGAAATGGCGGCGTTGGTGGCCAGGATGGAGATCCAGTAGCCCCAGGCCATGAGGAATCCGGCGAAGTCGCCGAAGCCCTCGCGTGCGTAGGCATAAGGTCCGCCTGCCTGGGGAATGCGGCGGGCCAGCCGGGCGAAGACCGTTGCCACCACCAAGGCTCCGACAGCGGTCACCAGCCATCCCAGCAAGGCGGCGCCCCGATAGGGGGCCAGCGAAGCCGGCAGCAGGAAGATCCCCGAACCCACCATGTTGCCCACCACCAGGGCCGTGGCCGTCCACAGCCCGAGTTTCGTTCTGGCCGCAGGCGGGTTTGATGGAGATCGTTCCGTCATGGCATTCCCTGCTCGGACGCTTGGGGGACGGCCTATGCTACCTCAACCCGCGCGGAGCGGTGGCCGACGGCGTTCGCTTAAGGGCCACGCCTCGCCCAAGCCGAGGCAACGATGCCCGCCAGGAAGCCGCCGAGGTGGGCTTCCCAGGAGACCTCGGGACCCGCCGCAATGGGGGTGAGGCCCCAGATCATCCCTCCGTAGAGGACGATGGCGGCCAGCGCCAGGAGCAGCGAGAAAAGGCTGCGGTCGAGCCATCCGCGGGCCAGCAGGAAGCCGAAGTAGCCGAAGATAAGTCCGCTGGCGCCGATATGAACCGCATCGCGGGCCAGCAGCCACACGCCCGCTCCGCCCAGCAGGACGATCGTCACCGTGGCGGTCAGAAAGACCTTGCGTCCGTTGAGGGCCACCAGCCCTCCCAGCAGCAAGAGCGGCAGGCTGTTGGCCAGGGCGTGCTCGGGACTGGCGTGCAGCAGGGGCGCAGCCACCACGCCGATGAGTCCGCGCGCTTGGCGGGGAATGATCCCCAGGGAGGCCAAACGATGGTCGAGGAGCAGCCAATTGACCAGTTCAACGACCCAAATCACTGCCAGCAGCCGCAGCACCAGCCCCAATGCGTCCTCGATCTGCCGTGATGCCATGGCCGAAAAGATGCGGGTTGCCGTCGACCCTTGTCAAGAAGCCGCCTGGACCAGGCTGCGACCCGTCCCTAGCGAGACGTTCATCGCGCTTGAGACGTTCTTGTCCCTGACAGGGACAGATTCGCCAGCCCAGGGTCTTGCCAAGTTCGAGGTGCGATATGCGAAGTTCAAAAGAACCCCGAAGGGGTGCGATTCGCTAGCCCAGGGTGGAGCCCGCTGCAAGCGCAGCGACGCAAGGGCGCAACCCTGGGTACCGCGGTTGGCCCGATTAAAGTTAGGATGCAGCATGGCTCAAGACTCTTGACCGACTGCACTAGTCAGATGGCGCGCCCGGCCGCAGGCCTTTGCTTTTTCGGAGTGGATCGCCCTCCCGGCGGGCATTGGATCTGCCTGATTGAACTCCCGGGCCTTACAATGTCGGGGCGATCCTCCTCAACGGAGGGAGAAAGGAGACCGGATGAGCGCATTGCAGCGACCCGACCAATCGGAGTACTTCAAGTACTATCACAACTATATCTCCCGGGTTCCTGACGGGGACCTTCTGCAGATCCTCGAAGATCAGGCCGCCCAGACCGTGCAATTGCTGGGAGGGCTCAGCGAAGAGGACGCCGAAAGGCCGCTGGGGGAAGGGAAATGGTGCCCCAAGCAGATCATGTGTCACCTCATCGATTCGGAGCGCATGTTCGCCTTTCGGGCCCTCAGCTTCGCCCGCAAAGATCCGGCTTCGTTGCCTTCATTCGAGCAGGACGAGTGGGTGGAAAACTCCAACGCCATGGAGCGCGGCTGGTCGGACCTGATCGAGGAGTTTCTGGCCGCCCGCCGTTCCCACCTGGCCTTGCTGCGCGGTTTTCCCGAGGAAGCCTGGACGCGGACGGGAACGGCTTCGGGATATTCCTTCACGGTAAGGGCCCTGGCCTACGTGATGGCGGGGCACGAACTGCACCATCAGGAAGCCCTGCACAACTTCGCGGCGGCTCACGCCTGATCTATCTGGCTTCTCCGGCCCCCGCCGGCAGCGGCAGTCCGATGCGCCTCAAGAGGGGCTCATAGCGAGGATCGCCGCGCAGGGGTTCGTAGGTGGGCTTGAACTTGATGTAGACGATGGCCGGATCGTTGCGGTCCAGGGCTTCATCGAGTCGGGCGAAGGCCTCCTGCAAGTCTCCCAGTCCGGCCAGCACCTGGGCAATGTCGGAGGGAGGAACGTAACTCTCGTCTGCCATGCGGCGCAGACGCCTGACCACCTCGCGGGCGTCGTCGACTTGGCCGTGGCGGGCCAGCACATGACCCAGGACGGCCCAGTTTGCGGGATCGTCAGGGGACAGATGGACGGCCTTGCGCAAGGGCCTGAGGGCTTCTTCGAAACGGTCCTGGCGCAGCAGCGCCAAGGCGCTCTCGCGAAGCAGCAAAGAAGAATCGGGGTTGATGCGCCGGGCCACTTCCAGGTGGCGCCGGGAGCGGGTCTGGTCGTCCAGTGCGGCCAGGACCGAGCCCAGCTTGACATGGGCCAGGAAGGAGTCGGGCTGGAATCCCAAGGCATCGTTGAACTGTTCCACGGCTTCCAGATAGTGGCCTTGCGCGATCAGCATCATGGCGTACCATTGGCGTGCCTCCACCGACGTGGGATCGAGCAGAATGGATTGCTGAAAGCTCTCTCCAGCAGCCTGAAAGTCGCGCTCATAGAGATAGAGAGCCAGGCCCAAAGAAGCGTGGGCGGACGGCAGATCGCGATCAAAGACCAGCGCCGTGCGTGCCGCCTGCAAGGCCCTGGGCAGCATTTGCCCGGGAGGCTCGACTCCGTAAAGGGCCAGCAGTGCCGCGGCATCGGCCAGACCGGCGTGGGCGCGCGCCAGGGAGGGGTCGGCCTCGATGGCCGCTTCGAACAGACGCAAAGATTGCCGCAGACCGTCGGGGGTGCGCTTGTTCCACTCCGCCCGTCCTTGGCGGTAGAGGGCCTGAGCGTCGCCTGGGGTCCCGGAAGCGGTCTGGGAGCTGCCTTGATTCAGGCAGCTGCCGCTCACCAAGGCGCCCATCAAAAGGAGACAGGCTGACGCCGCAGGCTTAAACATGCCCCTCAGCCTAGCAGAATTGCCCTCTCCCGCACGAGCCGCTGTCTCAGATGCTGAAATCGGGGTAGTCGCGGCGCAGGATCTCGACCATCCTCTCCAGAGGACGCCTCAAGTGACCGGTCTGCTCGAGCTTCTTTTCGTGGCGGGCGATGAGCCGGCTGCCTGACCCGATGGTGATGCCCAAGCGCCGGCACAGGGCCGAGAGAGTGACGCAGTGACTGCGCTTGACCAAGATGCCGGCAGCGGCCCGGGCCAAGGAGATGCGACCGAAACGCTTTTCGGGATTGCACAGGTCATCTTCCTTGACCTTGTCGAAGACCTGCAGGACGGCACTGAGAATGTCGTCCAGCGAAACCTGGCGCCGCAGGTCGCGGCGACGTGAGGTGGTCACCACCTTGCGGACGTAGTCGGTATCGACTCCCCCCGCCGGGGCCTTTTCTTGGGTGCGGGGCCAGACTTCCTGAGGCTTGGCATCGTGGACCTGAAGAATGCGGAACAGGTTATCCAGGTTGATGTTGTAACGGTCGTTCTCCAGGCAGTTGTAGGAGCCCAAGGCGATGCCCGCCCGCCGCGCCACCTCGTGCGAAGACAAACCGCGGGAGATGCGCAACTCCTTGATCCGCTTGGCGACGTAGCTGTTGACTAGCCGCTTGCCGTTCTCTTGTTCATCCAGGAATGTCCCTTTTACCCCGGAAGGCAAACCACTGGTTCCGGTGTCTTGATGTGCTCTCACTGCTGCTTCCCCTTTCATGCACATACGCTTCCGTTCCACCCAAGCGGATGCGCATCGGTGGACCTTCTGAGATTCAAACCAAATAAGTTTGAAGAATACTGACACTTCTATCACAGGATTCTAAGAATTGGCAAGAGTATCTTAGAAAAATAACGAAGATTCGGCCATTGTGACGAGGTTGCGGATTTCCTCTGGTCTTGTTCGCCAATTCCTGGCATGATGAAAGGCGTCAACAGCCTTTGTAGGCTGACGGAACGAGATGGAGCTAAAGCACAAGGAGACAATCTATGTTGAGGTACTTTTTCGTCGTTATGGTCACCCTGGTTTCGCTGGGAATCACCATGGTGGACGGTCCCGATTCCTCCCAGGCGTCTGAGTTCGAGGCCGACACCTCGATGATGATCACTTTCAATGGAGGCATCCCGCCCTTCGAGCGCTGCATGCCCTATCCTCAGTGCGCCGAGGAGAATAAAGACAACAACTCTTCCAGTGGCGGTAGCGGAGGGGAATAGCCCTCCCGGGACGGCGGGGAACAACGTTCCCGAGATAGCCTCTAGTTGACTGCCGGCTGTGATTTTCCTTGACAGCCCTAGGAGAGGTATGTCAACTTACGGGCATCGTGGATATCCATTGGCCAGACTATCTGTGGACGGTTCTTTTCTTCGCAGCCGGCGCTTGGATCGTCGGGCGCTTTCTTTTTCAACCTCGCAGGATCGCGCAATTCCCCGCCTTTTTCGGTTATGCGATATGGCAGATCGGCTCCGCCGCGGCCGTCTGGGGGCTGTATTGGGCCCAGGTGCCGTGGCTCTATTCCTTTAACCGCGTGGTGCAGGTTTTGACGCTGGCGACCGTCACGGCCGTACTGATCGAGATCTATTTCGTCCTCAAGCGGCGCGCCGACTGGAGCCACTGGATCGCCCTTCTGGTATTCACCCTCGCCGCCGCCGTTCTGGCCAGAGGACCCATGGCGGGCTATGACTATTACTACGGCCTGATCACCGTCTTCATGCTCTTCAACTGCGCCTTGGCCGTCATGGTTCAGTTGATGCGCCTGCGTTCCCGCCGCGTCAGTCTGGGGCGGTCATACAGCCGCATACTTTTCGGCCTCTCGCTGATGCTGGCCTTTCAAACCTTTCTCTATGTTTACGGCCTGCTCGACTTGACGCCCTGGCCCTGGCTGGTGGCTCTGGCACAGCCCATCTCCTTGGCCGGATGGCCCTGGTATATTGCCGCCCTTCAGCGAGTTGAGCTTCCTGCCCGTTTGGATCTCGCCGAGGAGGAGGAAGAGCTGGAACTGAGCCTGGTCAATCCGCCGGGAAGCGTGGTGGCCAAATGAACGAGTTTCTCTTGCAGTTGATGGCCACCCTGCTGCCGCTGGGACTTCTGCTCTTCGGACTCATGCAGCCCCGCATCTCGACTCAGGAACGTCGTCGCTGGTCACGCAATTCTCATGCAGCGCCCATACTCAGGGAAATCACATCGGCCGACTTCCGCAAGCGCGGCCGCCGACTCTGCCGTTCTCAAATCGACCAGTACCGCAGTCTGATCCTGCACGACCTCTGGAAGCTGAGTCATAACAGCCTGCGCCGCCAGGTTTGGCTGATCGCCTTGGGAATCATCTTTTTTCCTACCGACCTGCTGCTCCGACTCAAGTCTTATCTTTGGCCCTCGGGACTGGACCTTCACCCTCTCCTCAATCTGGAGGTTCACCTCCGGCGGCGACTCGATCTGGACTCGATCTGAAGCCTTTTCAAGTTAAGCGGCGGGGCTTGTCGTCCGCTCCGGGTTAGAACGTGCATTCTGAGTTTGGGCTCAAGGAAGAGCTTGGGTTATGATCACAGGTCCAGTGAGCAAGGGTAACGATTGGAAGGAAGGATTAGCCCGGTTTTTGCGTGAAGTGCGCCGGGAGGTCGGGCTTTCAACCACCGCCATCGCCGAGTCGTCCAAAGGGTTGCCTAAGGAATTCCGCATCAGTCCCGGATACGTTACCCACCTCGAGCAGGGACTCTCGCTTCCCTCGGCTCCCAAGCTGCTGACCATCGCCCGCGCCCTGGGACGTCCGGTTTCCGACTTCTACCGCGCCATGGGTGCCCGCCCCGATGATCTGTGCGACCATCCCGACATTGAGGGCGACGACTACGACCTCTACGCCAGGATTCAACTGCTCATCCAGCAGGGCAAGAAGGAAGAGCTTGAACAGCAACTGCGTCTTTTGGAGCGGGACGACGAAGACCAGAGGCGGCTGCGCGAATTGATGGCGCGTTGCGGCGCTTCGGGTTCGGTGCTGATGCTGCTGACTCCCGACAAGGCCCTGGCGGTGGCCCAAGTCAACACGCCTTTCAAGGAATGCAGCGCCTTGCTGCAGGCCCGGGGCGAGCGTCCCGGCTGGAAATTGTTGCGGCCCAAGAGCGGATCCAATCTGACTCTGGCCTTGAGAGAGCCCAAACGCCCCTCCCAGATCATCGAGACCGATCTGGACGTGCTCTTCATCCGCTGGCAAAAGTACGATCAGGCCTGAACGAGGGGGCTCAGTCGGCCGCTGCGCCTTCCCGCTTCAGGTCCGACGCCTGCAACTGGGCCGGCGAGGAGAATCCGCTCAGAGCCAGGGCCAGATCGAAATCGGCCAGCAAGCGCAGCAGCACTTCCCGCACTCCCTCCTCGCCGTCGGCCGCCAGTCCCCAGGCGTAGGGCCGTCCCAGCAGGGCGGCGTCAGCTCCCAGGGCCAGCGCCTTGAGCAGGTCGCAACCGCTGCGCAGTCCGCTGTCGAAGAGAAGGGGGATCTCGTCCGGAACCTTGCGGCGGATGGCGGGCAAAGTCTCCAGAGCGCCGATGGCTCCGTCCACCTGGCGTCCGCCGTGGTTTGAGACGACGATGCCGTCGGCTCCCACATCCAGCGCGATTTGGGCGTCCTCGGGATGCAGGATGCCCTTGACCAGAAGGGGCAGGGAAGTCATCTGGCGCAGGCCTTTGAAGTCGTCCCAGGTCATGGAGGGATCGGAGAAGTTCTCCAGGAAGTGGCGGATGGCCGGTTCCGCGTCTTCCTCCGGCGCTGCCGGCAGAGCGGCCCGAAAGACGGGATCGCTGAAGTAGTTGGCCAACCCTTCGCCCCGCAAGAAGGGGTTGAAGCCGCGAGCCAGATCGCGCGGACGGTAGCCCAGGTAACGCGTATCGAGAGTGACCATGATGGCTGTGAAGCCGGACTTCTCGGCGCGCTCCAGGAAGCTCCCGGTGAGTTGCGGGTCGCGCGGCCAGTAAAGCTGAAACCAGCGGGGTCCATGGGGTGCCTGGGAAGCAATCTCCTCCATGGCGGTGGAGGCCGCCGTGGAGTGGATGTAGGTCAGTCCCAACGATGCGGCGGCACGAGCCGTGGCCGATTCGGCCTCTTCGTGGAGCAGGCCCTGGACTCCGATGGGGGCCAGCAGCAAGGGGGCGGGATGAGTTTGCTCGAAGAGGCTCACCGAGAGGTCGCGCTCGGCGACGTCGCGCAACATGCGGGGGACGATGCGCCAGCGGCGGAAGGCCTCTTCGTTGGCCTGCATGGTGTCTTCCGTCCCCGCGCCTCCGGCCACGTAATCGTAGGCGCTGGGACGCAGCTTGCGGCGGGCTTGCTCCTTGAGTCCCTGGTAGCTCAGCTCCAATTCCGGACGGCGCCCTTGCAGCCCCGCCAGATAGATGGCGTCCTGATGCCTGGAATAATGCTCGCTCATGTCTGAGAGTCTACCGGAAGGCGATTCCTCTAGGCCAATCCGCTCCTCTTCCAACTTCGCTAGGGCCACTAGGTGGCCAACAAGTTCACACACGTGTCAAGTTTCAGTGACCGCTGTGAAGGCCCAATTCCTCTCGGCGGTATGAGGCTGCTCGCTATACTGTAGGCCATGACTCTCATCAGCGACCCGATGGCGGTGCTCGTGTTCTGCACCGGCGTGTGCGCCTTTGTCTTCTGGATTTCCAACCGGTCCTGGGCCAAGAAATTCTTCAGCGTCATCCCCGCCATCCTCTTCATCTACTACCTGCCCACTTTCGCCAGCACTTTGGGACTGATTCCCACCTCATCGCCCACCTACGACTGGATGCGCGACTACCTGCTGCCGTTTGCGCTCTTCCTGCTCATGGTCACCACCGACGTGCCCACCATCCTGCGCATCGGACCCAAGGCGCTGGGCATGATGCTGGCGGGAACGCTGGGCATCGTGATCGGCGGACCCTTGGCCTTGGCCGTCTTCGGAAGCTGGCTGCCCGAGGACGCCTGGAAGGGGCTGGCGGCCCTCTCGGGAAGCTGGATCGGAGGCGGCGGCAACTTCGCCGCCATGAAAGAAGCGGTGGGGGCGCCCGACAGCATTATCGGCCCCATCATCGTGGTCGACACCGCCGTGGGGTACACCTGGATGGGCGTGCTCATGTTCCTGGCCGGATACCAGAACCGCATCGACCGCTGGAACGGGGCCGACAACACCGTCCTCAACGATCTCAACAAGCGGCTGGCGAGTTTCCAGGAAAGCCGCTCCCGCCCCACCTCGCTGGAGGACGGCTGCATCATCCTGGCCCTGGGATTCGCCGGGGCCGTCCTCTGCCGCCAACTGGGCATCTGGTTCTTCCAGCTCAGCGATCCCTGGCTGCGCGGCACCGTCCCGGCGGTGGCTTCCATCTTCTCCGACTTCACCTGGACGGTCATTTTCATTTCCACCCTGGGCCTGGGACTCTCCTTCACCCGCCTGCGCAAGATTGACGAAGCGGGAGGCTCCTCGCTGGGCTACGTGGGGCTCTACCTCTTCCTCACCTCCATCGGCGCCAAGGCCGATCTGATGGGCATCGTGCAGGCCCCCATGCTGGCCCTGACGGGCGCGGTCTGGATCCTGGTCCACGTGGTCATCCTGGTGCTCGCCGCCCGCCTCATGAAGGCGCCGCTCTTCCTCTTGGCCGTGGGCAGCCAGGCCAACGTGGGAGGCGCCGCCAGCGCCCCCGTGGTGGCTGCCGCCTACTACCGCGCCATGGCCCCGGTAGGACTCCTGATGGGAGTCTTCGGCTATTTGATCGGCAACTACGCCGCCCTCCTGTGCGCCTTCCTGCTGCGCCTGGTGGCGGGTGGATAAGACAGGCAGGCACCAACATGCGCGGCCCGATCCTTATCTATGGGCACTGCTTTGCTCCGGCAACCGGGCGCATCGACAGCTCGCCATTGCCGCCTTCGGAATATTTTCTTAGATCTCCCGTGAAATGCGTCCGCTTGTCCGTCACAAGTGGACGAAGCGTTCAATCCGAGCCACTTGAGTTCAAAAGAGGTCTAAGTGCGGAGCAAAGGAGAATAAATGAGAGAGCTACCAGATGGAACACTTGAAGTCAGTGAAGGGGAAACGGTCACTGTTACTGTCACTGCCCGAAACCACCCGTTTCTCGCAGCGTTCTCTGACCTAAAGCATCGACAGTGGCAAAACATCCGCTATGAGTCCGAAAGGTCTCAGGTCCGCGAGGTGAACTTTACCAACGGATTCCCTCCTGACGACAGGTTCGTCGTGACCTATGACTTCATCCAGGACGATGGCGAGACCCCAACCGGCGCTAGCTACCTGGAGCGAGTCGAGGGAGACATGGGCAGCTACTTCCGAGAATCCACAATCGAGTCGCCGGCTAAGCGCAGGGTCAGGTTCCGAAAGCAGCAGTGAAGGAGAGATCATGTTACGTCTAAGTAGAATCGCAGTGGCGGTCCTTTTGTCAGTTTTCTGCCTTTGGACTGCAAACGCTCAGGACGATCCCGCGGCTACCTTGGCGGCAAAGATCTGGGAAGCCATAGACTCGGTTCAAGAGAGACGACCTCAAATCGTCAGGGTCTTGAATGACAACCTGGACGATATCGAGGAAATTATCGTCCATGAAAGCGGCAAACAAGGGCTCAGTTCTCAGCAAATGACGGAGAACTTCCGCTGGGACTATGAACGGAAGCGCATCGATAAATCAACGACGAGTACCGCCTCGACCTCGGGCTCAACCTCGATTGTGAACAAGGGGAGCTTGCCCGAAGTTCTCAGTCTGGCTGTTGAGTATGGTGCTTTGGAACGAACGGCAAGTGGTTCAAGCGTCACTTTTCAATTGAAGCCCGCCGGCTTGTGGGAGCGGATAGGCAAGAGTCCGGGCAAGAGGACTCTCGAGTTCTTCAAGCGAATTGGGCTAGGCGTGACATTCGATACGGACCGGGGAGATATGCCGGGGATGCTCACGGATACTGGCGAGCAATTCTCACAATTCAAACTCCACTTTGATATTGTGAATGATCGCAGCCCGTTCAAGCAAAAGTGGGACGATAAATGGCGTGAGTTTGCGCAGACAGACCTCGCTAAGGTCGCTCAGGCGAGTGCCGATCTCTCGGATGATTACCTGGCCCCAGATCGAACTGGATATGAACAACTCTTGGCCAGCATTGCGGCGGCTGACAACGAGCAGGAGGTAGAGCGCGCGCTGAAGAATGATGTCGCCAGCTTTGTCCGAGAACCTAATCAAACCCGCAGTCAGCTCATCGCCACATTGATCACGACGCAGACTGAGTATCAGGCTGAGAAAGAGATGCTCATCGAGAAGATCAAGAAGAGTCCTGTCTTCGCTTTCGAATACATATTCGATCGCGCTCCCAAGAACGAGGCGGAGGCAGTGATGCAGCAGATGTCGGCAATGATGGCGGCGGGAACTGTTAACCAGGGCCAGACGACGATGCCGATGCCCATGGGCGATCCTCCCAGCCTTTCAACCATCAAGTTGATCTATACTGGGTCGGCCACGGCGATCGCGCCAGCGCAGTTTGCGATCAACTTTTCGCTCTCCTTCTTCAACGAGGATATTGCGGACGGCGACCGCTTGCGGGATATTCGAGCAGCAGCCCAGTTCGACATCCCGATCAACGACAGCAACACCTTGACGTTTGCTGGGAGTTACACGTCGCTGCGTGAGAGGCCCTTTGGGATTCCCCTCACGATCAACGGAGTTGAAGTAGGAGAGCCCGGCGATATCGGCTTTTTCCAGACCAAATGGTCGATCGAAATTGGAGACACGGGTGTCTCAGTACCGTTCTCCCTGACCTATGCGAACCGGACCGAGCTGATCAAAGAAGAGGATGTCCGCGGCAGCATCGGGCTTAGCTTTGATCTCGACAAGTTCTTGCTGAAGCCCTAGTAGATCTTAGACTTGGCAGGTCCCCTTCTTGAGACGGCAGCCTCATGCGGATTCAGTACAATGCCAGCTATGGCGAAGCGGGTCCTGTTGGCATGGAGTTCGGGGAAGGACAGCGCTTGGGCGCTGCATGTGCTTGGGCGCCGGGAGGATTGCGAGGTGGTTGGGCTGCTGACCACCTTCAATCAGGAGGCCGATCGCGTCAGCATGCACGCCGTGCGGCGGGAGCTGGTGCAGGCTCAAGCCGAAGCCGCCGGGCTGCCGCTTTGGGAGGTGGAGTTGCCCTCGCCCTGTTGCAATGAGGAATACGAGAGACGCATGGGGGAGGCTCATCAGCGGGCCAAGGCCCAGGGGGTGACGCACATGGCCTTCGGCGACCTGTTCCTGGAGGACATCCGCGAGTATCGCATCAAGATGCTTTCCGGCAGCGGCATCGACCCGTTTTTCCCCATCTGGTGCTCGGCCCGTGAGACGCCGGCATTGGCCGGGCGCATGCTGGACGCGGGGTTGCGGGCCGTCATCACCTGCGTCGATCCCCGACAGCTCGATCCCGGCTTGGCCGGACGCTATTACGACCAGGCCCTGCTGAGCGAGTTGCCGTCCGCGGTCGACCCCTGCGGAGAACGCGGCGAATTCCACACATTCTGCTTCGCGGGCCCTATGTTCAGCCACCCCATCGCCGTCCAGCCCGGCGAGATCGTCACCCGGGAAGGCTTCCGCTTCGCCGATGTGAAAGCCGCCGAGAGGCCCGCGCGGAACCAAAGCAGCCGTTCTCCGTAAGCAGGCCGTCCGCCAGGGGGCGTGCTATACTCCGCCCAATCTGCCCTGCAGTTCAGCGCCATGAAAGAAGACCCCAACGACCTGGTCATTTCTTATCTGACCTTGCGAAAGGCTATCGGAATCCTGGGAACCGCCTTGCCCTTTTTGCTGGCTTTGGGCGCCCTGCTTTTCGGAACCGGTCTTCGCCGGTCGATCAGCAGCTACTACCACACCCACATGGGAGACGTCTTCGTGGGCACGCTGTTCGTGATCGGCTTCTTCCTCATGTCCTACAAGGGCTATGAGCGCAAAGACAATATCGCCGGCAACCTGGCCTGCGTTTTCGCCGTGGGCACTGCGCTTTTTCCCGAGGCACCCGAGGGTCCCCTCTCCGGCTCGGATGTGCTGGTCGACCGCCTCCACTTCATCTTTGCGGGCCTTCTCTTTCTGACGCTGACCTATTTCGCCCTCATCCTCTTCACCAAGACCGACCCCAAACACCCCCCCGGCCCCAAGAAGCTGCTCAGAATCAAGATCTACAGGGTGACCGGCTACATGATGCTGGCCTGCATTGCGCTCATTTTCATCTACTTCCGTCTCCCCGAGGGCACGCAGACGGCCCTGGAGTCTCTCAACCCCGTTTTCTGGCTTGAAGCCATTTTGGTGGTGGCCTTCGGAGTGTCCTGGCTGATTAAGGGCGAAGCCATTCTGGGCGATGACTGAGGATCGAGAGGGGTTCCGATGTGGGCGTCATTCGCTTCTCAGCGAGAGAGCGGGGTCGATTCGCGAGGCCCGAAGGGCAGGGATGGCGCTGGCCAACAGGGCGCTGCCCAGGCAGATGAGCGAAACCGAGAGCAGGGTCGCCCCGTCCCATGGCTCAACCTGGAAGAGCAGGTCGGCCAGAAGGCGGCTGCAGGCGAATGCCGCGGCCAAGCCGGCTGCCAATCCCGCCAGCGCCAGTCGTCCGCCCTGGCCCAGGATCATGCGCAAGATGGTTGACCGGTCGGCGCCAAGCGCCATGCGCAGGCCCATCTCGGCTGTCCGCTGAGTCACGTTGTAGGCGACCACGCCGTAAATCCCCACTAAGGCCAGCCCGGTCGCCAGGCTCGAGAAGAGTCCCAGCAGGATGAGCGTGAAGCGGCGTCCTGAAACCGATTGGGACACCAGTCCTGTCAGCGGACGGATCTCGACCGGCAGCTCCGGCTCCAGTTTCTGCAAGACCGAACGCAGGGCGGGAGCTACGTCCTGCCCGGCCGGGGCGCGGACGACCAAGGTCACCTCACGCGAGGGGAGCTGGTCGATGACCTGATAGACTTCGCCGCGCGGTGCCTTGGGAAGTCCTCGATTGCGGACGTCGCCAACCACTCCCACGACCCGCAGCCAGTTCCCCACCTCGGGCTCCCCGGGGGTGATGCGTGCCCCGACGGGGTCTTTCCCCGGCCAAAGCTGCTCGGCCAGAGTGGAATTGATCAGGACCACGGGTTGACTGGAAGCCGTGTCCCGGACATCGAACATGCGGCCCCGCAGCAGGGGAACCCTCAACGCCTCGAAATAGCCGGCGGTGGCGGCGTTGTAGTTGACGATGATCCGCTCGGGGCGGGGTTGGACCGGCTGTCCTTCAGCGGCAAGGCGGGTTCCCCACATACGGTTGCTGAAGGGCAGGTACTCGACGTGCCCGGCCGCCTGGACTCCTGGAATGGCGCTGACAGCTTGCCGCGATCCTTCGACGAATTGGATGATTCGCTCTTCTTCCCTGTAGCGATGGCGGGGCAGGTGCATCTCTACGGTCAAGATGTTCTCGGCCTGGAATCCCTTGTCGACGGAGAGCAGCCGCCACATGCTCTTGACCAGCAACCCGGTGCCGGTCAGCAGCACTACGGCCAATGCCACCTCGCAGATCAAGAGCGCCGATCGGACTCGAGTACGGTCGCGCCCGCTCCAAGAAGTGCGGTTGGAGGAAAGACCCTTGCCCGGACAGATGAGCGTTGCCGACAAGGACGGCATCAGCCCGAAGAGAAGGCTTGTGATCAGTCCCAAGGCCAGGGCGAAGCCCAGCAGCGAAATGCTGACCCCCTCCTGCCCGAGAGGAGAGTCAGCCGGAGCGGTCAGCGCCAACAGGCGGATTCCCGCCACCGCCAAGACGGCCCCTCCCAAAGCGCCCAGGCCGCCCAGAAACAAGCTTTCCAAAATCATCTGCCTTGCCATCCTGAGGCGGCCGGCACCGAGGGCCGAGCGGACCGCCAGGTCGTGGCGGCGTCGAGCGTTTCGGGCCAGCAACAAGTTGGCGACATTGCCGCAGGCCACCAGCAAGACCAGACCCGCCCCGCAGAGCAGAATCCACAGGGCCGAGCCCATGTCTTCAGCCAGGTAGTCGTGCAGCGGCGTCAGGTCGGCTCCGTTGTCTTTGTAGCGGCCGGGATATTCTTGCTCCAGTCGGGCGATGATCTGCTCCACGTCCCGCTGGGCACTCGCCAGCGAGACGTTCTCCTTGAGCCTTGCGACCACCCGCAACCAATAAAAGCCCCTCCCGTAACCCTGCGATGGCGACAGCGGGACCCAGAGTTGAGACTGGTTGGGGAAGTCGAATCCGGATGGCGCGATTCCCACCACGGTCACGCTCTCGCCGTTGAGCCTGATCGAGGAGCCGACCAGCGAGGGGTCACCTCCCAGATGCTGCTTCCAGAGTCGATCTCCAACGATCGCGACGCGATCGCCCCGGTCCAGCTCCTGGGGAGTGAAGGGCCGGCCCTGCTGCAACTCAACCGCCAGGACTTGGAAGAGCTGAGAAGTAAGCATCGCGTTTACCCGCACGGGCCCTCTCTCGCTCATCAGCGTCAGGACTCCGCCGCCGAAGGCCGCAACCTTCGAAAAGCTCCGGTTGCGCTCGATCAAGTCGACATAGTCAGGATAGGAGAACCAGCCCCGTACCCCGTGGGGCCGGTCATCGCGCCATATGGTGGTGAGGCGGCCGGGCTCAGGGAAGGGAAGCGGTCGAAAATGGACGGCCTCGACGAGGCTCAGGATGGCGGCACTGGCCCCGATTCCCAGAGCCAGCGAAGTCGCGGCGGTCAGCGTGAAGAGGCGGCTTCGCATCAGGCTGCGCAGCGCCGACCGGCAATCGTAGAGCCAGGAACCGAGAGACGCGGCCCGGGGGACCTTGGGTCTGGCAGATCGGGCGCGCTTCTCTTTGAGCGGCCTTAACCTCTCGGCGGTCCCCTGCCTGATCAGGTCAGTCAAGGTGCGAAACCACAGCCTGCAGAGGCCGCCAGGGCCCGCCAGCCCATACTCCCGCCGGCAGCGGTCACGGAACATCTCCATCATTTCTTGACCGAACTGGCGGCGGAAGTGCGGCGGAAAAGTGCAGAAAAGCAGGACGCGATAGCACAGCTCGGAGAGGGGAAAGCCTGAGGGGGGCCGACTTCTCATGAGGAAGCCTCGGGGTCGGGAACCAGTTTCGCACGGCGGGCGGCCTCCACGAGTTCCGCCATCCGGCCGGCCTGGGCGGCAGCCCCCTGGCGTCCTCGGGCGGTAATGCGGTAGTAGCGCCGTCGCTGCATTCCCGATTCGGGTGCCCGCTGGCGTCCGCAGCGCTCGACGAGTCCTCGCTCGAGCAGCCGGGCCAGAGCCCGGTAGAGGTTACCCGGTTCCAAGTTGACCGAGCCTCGGGTTCGCTGCTCGGTCCGCTGCATGATTCCATAGCCGTGGCAGTCGGTCTCAGCCAACGCCAGCAGGATCTGGAATTCCACGGGGCTGAGGGTGATTTCGGCAGACGCCGAGTCTGTTTTGGCGGGATCTTTGCTCACTTGGCGCGTCCTTGGTTATATGCCGCAAGCATATAGGTTGGCGGCATACCATGTCAAGGACTTTCAAAACGGGGCGGATTTCCGACGGTTATTCGAAATCGAGGCCCAAGTCGAGGGTCGGGGCGGAGTGGGTGATCCAGCCGACGGAGATGAGGTCGGGGCCGCAGGCGGCTACCTGGGCGGCAGTTTCGGGAGTGATTCCGCCTGAGGCTTCGCTGATGACCTGACCGCGGCACATCTGCACGGCGCGCCGCAGTTCATCCAAGGGCATGTTGTCGAGAAGGACTGCGTCCAAGGCTGGGCGCTTCAGGCCCGGGGCTTCCCCCAGACTGAGGGCCTGCTCGAGTTGTTGCAGAGTGTCGACTTCCAGTTCGACCTTGACCATGTGCCCCACCCGGCGGCGGACTCGGGAAAGGGCTTCTTTGACGGAGCCGGCCACCTTGAGGTGGTTGTCCTTGATGAGCACGGCGTCGTCGAGCCCGAAACGGTGATTGCAGCCGCCGCCCATGCGCACCGCGTACTTCTCCAGCGCCCGCAGGCCGGGAGTGGTCTTTCGGGTACACACGATGCGGCTGTCGTAGCCGGCCACCGCCTCCACGATTTCCCGCGTTACCGTGGCGATACCGCACAGATGACCCATAAAGTTGAGTGCCGTGCGCTCGCCGCTCAGCAGTGCCCGCGAGGGTCCTCTCAGGCGGGCGATGACCTGACCGGACTGAACGTCCTCGCCGTCGGCGATGAGCGTCTCGATCTCCACCTCCGGGTCGAGCTGGCGAAAGGCCTCGGCCGCAACATCGGTTCCCGCCACACGGCCGGGGCGGCGGGCGGCGATGACGGCCCGGCTGCGGGCGGCGGCCGGCACGATGCTGTCGGTGGTCAGGTCTCCGGCGCGTCCCAGGTCTTCCTCCAGGGCAAGGCGCACCAGGTTGCGGTAGTGGATAGGGTTCATTGCGGTCTCAGGATACTAGCGCCTTCATCGCTCAAGGGCCGGGCGCCGCCGGCGGCTGTTTGTGAATCGGCCGCTGCGGCTGTCGAAGTAAAGTCGGCTGGCTTGAGCCGGGTCGGGCTGGGGGTAGTCGCTGCGGAAGTGGACGCCGCGCGACTCGGTGCGCTGCAGGGCGGCCCGCAGGATGAGATGGGCGGCCTGCAGCAGGTTAATCCATTCCCAGCTTGCTTCCGCTCCCGCCTTGGAAAGGGAGCGCTGCCAGGACTCGACGCTTTGCAGTCCAGCCCTCAGACCTCTGCGGCTGCGCACCAGGCCCGCATGGCGCCACATGAGCGCGCGCAGAGCCTGGATGGGCTCCTCCTCCTCCGCGAGGCTGCGGGCAGGACGCCGCCGGGCCGCAAGGTCCTGCAGCAGGCGCAGCACCTGAGGACGCGCCGCCTCAAGCTCATGGAAACGGTCCGAGGCGTCGGCTGCCGCACGGGCGCCGAAGACCAGCCCTTCCATGAGCGAGTTGCTGGCCAGCCGGTTGGCGCCGTGGACGCCTGTCGCCGATGCTTCGCCGCACACCCACAGCCCCGGCAAGGAGGTGCGTCCGCGGGTGTCGGAAGCCGCGCCGCCGATGTAGTAGTGAGCCGCCGGCGAGGCGGGAATGGGTTGGCGGCGGGGGTCGATTCCGGCCTTGCGGCAGGACTCGAAGACGGTGGGGAAGCGCCGCGGGAAGCGGTCTCCGACCGCCTGGCGGGCGTCCAGGTAAACCTCATGTCCCTGCCGCCGCCGCTCCCAGATGGCGCGGGCCACCACGTCGCGGGGAGCGAGTTCGGCCAGTTCATGGATTTCGGGCATGAAGCGGTGTCCGCCGTCATCGATGAGGACGGCGCCTTCTCCCCGCAGGGCCTCGGTCAAGAGCGGCATGGGATCGCCGCCGCCGTGCAGGGCCGTGGGGTGGAATTGCACGAACTCGAGATCGGCCAGCAGCACCCCTGCGCGGTAGGCCATGGCCAGTCCGTCGGCGGTGGATTGAGGCGGGTTGGTGGTGTGCAGATAGAGGCGTCCCAGCCCGCCGCTGGCCATGACTACGACGGGGGCGGTGAAAAGGGCCTGTGAGCCGTCCTCGAGGCGCACCAGCAGGCCCTGCACGCGCCCATCCCGCACCACCAGTTCCTGGGCGAAGGCGTTTTCGTACAGGTCCAGCCCCGGACTGCGGCGGGCGGCCTCGGTCAGGGCCCGGGTCAATTCGGCCCCGGTCGCATCTCCGAAGGAGTGGAGGATGCGCTTGCGCCGGTGAGCGGCTTCGCGCCCCAGCGCGGGACGTCCGTCGGGGGCCGGATCGAAACGCGTGCCCAGGCCGATGAGGCGGGCGATCTGACGCGGGGCGTCCTCTGCCAGCAGGCGGACGCTCTCATCGTCGCCAATGCCTCCCGCCACCGCCAGCGTGTCCTGGGCGTGCAGCCGGGGCGAATCGTCCCGGCCGACGGCGGCCGCGATGCCGCCCTGGGCCCAGACGCTGGAGCAGCCGCTTTGCAGCGCCGTCTTGGAGATCACCGCCACCGCGCCCTGCCCGGCAAGCCGCTCGGCCAGTCCCAGCGCCGCCGACAATCCGGCCACGCCCGCCCCCATTACCAGCGCCGAGGCTGAAACCACCTGGTCGACTGCCCCGCCGCTCTTGCCAAAGGCGGGACTCATTGGCCCTTCCCCCGGCCCACTTCCATCATGCGCTCAACGGCCCGGCGGGCGCGCTTGGCCACCTCTTCCTCAACCGTGACCTCGTAGCGCATGTGGCGCAGCGAGTCGAGGATCTTGGGCAGCGTGATGCGCTTCATGTGGGGACACAGGTTGCAGGGACGCACGAAGTCCACCTCGGGAAAGTTGACCGACACGTTGTCGCTCATCGAGCACTCGGTGATCATCACCACGCGGGCGGGACGGTGCTCGTCCACGTAATTGATGAGTCCCGAAGTGGATCCGATGAAGTCGGCCTCTTCCAGCACGTCGGGAGGGCACTCGGGATGCGCCAGCACGCGGATATCCGGGCCGTGAGCCTGGCGATAGGCCCGCAGCTCCTCTCCCGTGAAGCGCTCGTGGACCTCGCAGCGGCCCTTCCAGTTGATGATGGTCTTGTCGGTCTGGGAGGCGATGTGGCGTCCCAGATACTCGTCGGGCAGGAAGATGATGCGCTCGGCGTCGAGCGATTCCACCACCTGCAGGGCGTTGGCCGAGGTGCAGCAGACGTCGGTCTCGGCCTTGACCTCGGCCGAGGTGTTGACATAGGTGACCACGGGGGCTTCGGGATAACGCTGGCGCAGCAGCCTGACGTCCTCGCCCGTGATGGACGAAGCCAGCGAGCAGCCCGCCTCCAGGTCGGGGATCAGCACCGTCTTGTCGGGATTGAGGAGCTTGGCCGTCTCGGCCATGAAGTGGACCCCGCAGAGCACGATCACTTGGGCCTCGGTCTCGGCCGCCAACTTGGCCAGGGCCAGCGAATCGCCGCTCAGGTCGGCGACGCCGTGGAAGATCTCGGGGGTCTGGTAGTTGTGGGCCAGGATGATGGCATTGCGCTCCTTCTTGAGACGGTTGATCTCGTCCACGTAAGGAGCATGGACGGGCCATTCCATCTCGGGAATGACGCCGCGCACTTTGTCGTAGATGGCCGCAGTGCGGGCGGCCACCTGATCGTCGAAGCGCAGGTCCGGGCCTGAACCTGAAAAAGAACTTTGTTGAGTCGTCATGCTGGCACTCCTCTATTATGCTCAAATTGAGCATAAGTAGGGTCAAAAATTAAGGCTCGCGGTCGAGCCAGGACTTATACTAAAGCTGAGCATATCCCGTTGTCAAGGGATATTGAGAACTTTGTGACGCGGCGGGTGCAGGTCGGGTTTCGACGATCCTTTGCCTCGGCTCGGGAGTTGGCCATTGGGAATTGGAACTTGGGGCCGGCCTCCCGCGAAAACGTCTCACACCCGCAGGCCCGGGAGGCCGACCCCAGGCGCCGGACGCTCGCGCAGCACTTCGCGGCGGAAGCGGAAGAGTTCGGCGGGACGTCCGCCGGTTTGCGGCTCCATTTGCCCGGTGCGTTCCACCAGTCCGCCCTTGGCCACCAGGCGGCGGAAGTTCTGTTTGTGCAGGCGGACGCCGGAGAGAGCCTCCACCACCCGCTGCAATTGGAAGAGGGTGAAGGTGTCGGGCAGCAGTTCGAAGACCACGGGGCGGTACTTGATCTTGCCCCGCAGACGGCCCAGGGCGGTGGCCAGTATGCGCCGATGATCGAGGGCCAGCGGACGCCCCAGCAGCGGTTCCCCGGAGGGGATGCACTGGAGCGGCTTGAGGCTGCGTCCACGGGCGGCGGCGTCGCGCACGGATTCTTCCACCAGTCCGGCTTCGTAGACCAGTTCGTAGCGGTCCAGCACCCGGTCCGAGTCCCAGGGCGAGCCCCTCAGTCCGAAGGCGATGGCGCTGCGGTCCCGGCGTTGACGGCGTTTGGCTGGCGAGTCGGCTTGGGCGGCCCATTCCTCCAGGCAGGGGCCGATGGTCTGGTCGAACAGGCGCGGACGCCCTTCGCGCATGTCCTCCCAGGGGAAGAACTCGTAGCAGTCGCGCCATTGGGCCTTGGGAGCGGTGAGCTTGCTTTGCCGCACCAGGGCCAGGTAGGCCACCGAGATGACCCGCGGGCCGCCCGCCGTTTCCCGCGGATCGCGGTTGCGGTCGCCGAAGGTGTAGAGCTGCTCCACGTAGCCCAGTTCCACGCCGGTTTGCTCGCGCACCCATCCCCGCAGCCCCAGTTCCAGGGTTCGGTCGCCTTCGGGATCGAGAGGCCCGAAGGGCAGCGCTTCCTGGTCGTCGCGGGCCAGGGTGGTGAGAATCAGCGGCATTTCGTCGCTGACGGCCGCGATGGCGGCATTGAGTCCCACCACGATGGAGGTTTTGCGTCCGGCCATGCTCCTATCTTAGACCATGGGCGGGCCCTTGCAGAGCGCCGCCGGGTTAAGGCAGGCGGGAGCGCCTGCCGATAAGCAGGACACGATGCAGATTGGCCGAAGTGCGCTTGGCGACGCCGCCTCTTCAGAGGGCGCCCAGCCGCGCCGATTCTCTTTTCGCTTGCTGGATGATTCCGGTCCTGGGGATGTTGCCTCTCTGCAAGGGCGCCGTACGGCCACTCTGATCCGGGCCACCTCGGCTCGTGCCGTGCTGGAGGTGGAGGGAGTTCGAATCGAACTCGACGGTCCGCTGGGCGGACGTCCCGGCAAGCAGGTGCAGGTCGAGATCCGTCCGGGCGATCCCCCGCTCCTCGAGGTGCTTTCCGGCGGGGGCGGCGGCGGGACGTCGCGGCGCTCCTCTCAGACGGCCGCTGAGAGGACGGGTGCCGCCGCGGCGCCTGCTGTCTCTGAAGAGAGAGAGGGCGGGTCCGTCCGCCTGCCCGCCCGCACCATACTCATCTCTCAAAGCCTTTCCGCCCAAGGACGCACCCTGCTGGCCGGCGTACAGGAGCGCGGGCCCTTCCCGCTCAAGTCGGGTGAAAGCGTACCTCTTCGAATCATCGCCTCGGACGCCGACCATGCCCTGCTGGCGCTGAGAGGACGTCCGCTGCTGCTGGAATCGGGCGGTTTGCCCGCCGGTCGCACCCTGTGGGCCGAAGTGGTGTCGGGACCCGAATATCCCGTGCTGCGGCTGCAAGTGGCCGCGGCGCCGGCTGGCGGCTCGGGCCGGGCGTCCCCGCTCGGGGCCGCGTCCGCCGCCGGACCGGAGCAAAGCCAGCGGACGGCGCTTTTTAGCGGCGCTCCGCCCGGGAGCGGGGAGTCATCCGCCGACCCCGTGGCAACGCAGCGGACCGATTCCGCCCACCAGATCTTGCGGGCGGCAGCCGCCCAGGCGCTGCAGGAAGCCGCCACTCAGGGGTTGCTGCGGCCCGGCGAGTTTCCCCGGCTTCCCAGGGGGGCGCTTGTTACCGCCCGCGTCATCAGGGCGGCCGGTCCGGGCAACCATCTGCTCCAGGCTCACGGGGTACGCTTCCTGGCCCAGGTTCCGCCGGGGACGCAGCCGGGTGAGGACCTTTTGCTGCAAGTCGAGGTCTCGGGTTCCCAAACCCTGCTGCGGGTGGTGGACCGCGTCAGCGATTTTCACTCGGCCATCGCCGCCATCCTGCGTCAGCGGCTGGCCTTGAAGATGCCCATGGGCGAGTCCTGGGCCCGTCTGTCGTCGGAATTGAAAGCCCTGCCGCCCCAGGCCTCGCTTCCACAGTCGGTTGAGCGCCTGCAAGGGCGCCTGCTGGAACTGGCGGGAAGCGGACGCCCCCCTTCTCCCAGCCGTTTGGCGGCCATGATCGAAGAGGGCGGACTGCAATACGAGAGCAGACTGGCCCAGGCCGTTTTGGCGGGGCGTCCCGACGGCCTGCGCCAGGTGGCCCAGAGCGATCTCAAGGCCCTGCTCCTGGAGGTTCAGGCCCAGACACAGGCCTCTGCTGAAGAATCTCTCAGCCGCCTGGCCGCCGGAGTGGCTCGCCACCTGGCCAACATCGAATCCTCCCAGGCCGCCAATCTGCTCTCCCTGTCCCAGTCTCAGGGGGTCCAGATCGAACTGCCGCTGCTGTTGGGAAGCGAGCTGACCAACCTGCAGCTTTCCCTGCGCTCCGACCGCGACGCTCCCCAGGACGGGGCCTCCGGCTCGGGACGCGGCTACCACATCGTCTTCCTGCTGCAACTGCAGTGGTTGGGGCAGACCCGGGTCGACGCCTACAGCGCGGGCCAAGCGCTGCGGGCCCGGCTGCTGATCGAGCGGGAAGAGCCGTTGCAGGTCCTGCGCCGGCGACTCCCTCAACTCGGCGAACGCCTCAAGCAGGCCGGATTCGAGCAGGTCCATCTGGAGGCCGACGTCCTCAGCGAGATCCCTGATTCATCCCCCAACAGCCTCGACAACCTAAGCCAGGAAGAGCCGGCCGGTCCCTCCCTGCGCCTCATCGACGTGAGGGCCTGAGATGAACGACAAGAAGACCAGGACGGAGCAGGGATCGCGCCGGGAACGGGAATTCGCCGCCGCCTTGCGCTACAGCCCCTACGACGACCCGGCTCCCCGCATGACGGCCAAGGGGCACGGAAAGCTGGCCCAGAAGATCATCCGCATGGCCCGGGAAAGCGGCGTGCCGGTACGCCAGGACCGCGACCTGGTGCAGGTGCTGTCCCGCCTCGACCTCAACGAAGAGATTCCTGCCCCCATCTATGCCGCCGTCGCCGAGATCCTGGCCTTCCTCTACCGGGCTTCGCTGCAAGACGATCCGTTAGACGGCAGCTAATGCCTGTTCCAGATCGGCCAGCAGGTCCTGGGGATGTTCCACCCCGATGGAGAGGCGTATCAGGCCCTCGGTGATGCCCATCTTGGCCTGGTCTTCCTTGCTGACGTCGGCATGAGTCATGGTGGAGGGGTGCTCGGCCAGCGACTCGGTCCCCCCCAGGCTGACCGCCAGCTTGAAGAGCTGCAGCGAGTTGAGGAACCTGAAAGCCGCCTCCTGTCCTCCCACGATCTCGAAGGAGATCATTCCGCCGGGCGCCAGACACTGCTTTTTGTAGAGTTTGTAGCGGGCGTCCTCCAGATCGATGTGACCCAGGTAATGAACCCTCTCGACCTGGGGATGGTCGGCCAGGAAGTCGGCCACATAGCGTGCATTCTTCATCTGGCAGGTCATGCGCAGCTTGAGGGTTTCCAGCGAGCGCAGCAGCAGCCAGCCGGTCCAGGCGTCGGGCATGTTGCCCACGAAGGTGCGCAGGGTCTTGACGCGGTCGATCAATGCCCTGCTGCCCAGGCACACGCCCCCGATCAAGTCGCTGTGTCCGCCGATGTACTTGGTGGCCGAATAGAGCACCAGGTCGGCTCCGTGGCGCAGGGGCTGTTGCCAGAGCGGACCCAGGAAAGTATTGTCGACCGCTACGTAGGCCGGGTCTTGGGAGCTGGAATACTTGTTGGCGATACGCGCGCAGTTCTCGATGTCGACGATGGCGTTGGACGGATTGGCGGGCGTTTCCAGGAAGACCAGCTTGAGCTTGTCGGCCTGGCCCGAATCGACCAGCACCTGCTCTACTTCGTCGGTCGGATGGCTGGCGTAGAAGCCCACCGGAACGATGCCGTAACGGGGCAGGATGTGCTTGATCAGGTAGTCGGTGCCCCCGTAGACGGGCTGGCTGTAGAGCACCACGTCGCCCGGACGCAGGAACTCGAAAAGCACCGTGGAGCAGGCCGCCATTCCGCTTCCGAAGACGGCGCAGGCCTCGGCCTTGTCCCAAAGCGTGAGCCGGTCCTCCAGCACTTCCAGGTCGGGATTGTTGAGGCGGCTGTAAATCAGTCCCAGCCTCTCGTTGGGGCCTCTCTCGCGCAGTCCGTAAGCGATCTCGAAGAAGGCCTTTCCCTCCTCGGCGTTCTTGAAGACGAAGGTGGAGGTCTGAAAAATCGGCGGCTTGACGGCCCCTTCCGACAGGGCCGGGTTGTAGCCGTAGCTCATCATCAGGCTTTCGGGGCGCAGGTCGTGGCCTTCGATCGAGACGTGTCGCTTGTCCTTGCTCATGGCGTCCTCCTCCTTGCGCCGTTAGCTCTCAATGCGAGTATACGTCCGCGGCAGGAGCCAACAAAGCGCCTGCGGAGGAGGACGGTTGGAGGCTTATGCCGTTGAGCGGTGGCAAGGCTGCGCTAATCTCGGCTGAGTTCCTGCACCAGGCTCTCCACTTGCTCGTGCAATCCTTCGGGCGCTCCGTAGAAGACCTTGGCGGTGCGGCCTTGCCGGTCGAAGACGAAGAGAGTGGGGACGGCGGTGACGTCGCCGAAGAGGCGGATGAGTTCGGGGGTAGCCATGGCCACGCGTCCGACTTTGTGGGGAAAATCGGCCACGTCCTGAGCCGGGCTTTCCACCGCCAAGGCCACAATTGCCACCTCGTCCCCCCACTCCTTCCGGGCCTCCTTCAGCCACCGCAGCGTGCGGATGCAGGGCGGACACCAGGTGGCCCAGAATTCGACGATCACCACCTTGCCCTGCAGGTCGTCGTCGCGCAGCGGATTGCCCTCCAGGTCGGCGACCTCGAAGTCGGGCAGGGAAGCGATCTCCAGCAGGGGGTCGGCGGAAAGCGATTCCAGCTCTTCTCCCCGCAGCCGGATGTCGATCATCCGCTTCAGGTCGTTCTTGAACTTGGCCCGGTTTTCGGCGTTCTTCCAGGGCGTATAGCGGCCCTCCCCCTCCTCCCCCCAGAGATAGAAGTCGCGTGGAGTCGCCACCAGGGCCTGGTCGACCCAGACGGCCGGGTAGCGTCCCACTCCGAAACGCTCCGCCAGTTCCGATTCGCCCAGGTTCTCGTCGCGGTAGACGACCCGGCCTTCATATCCCTTCACCACTTCTCGTATCAGCAAACTTGCTGGATCGGAAAGGTTTCAGGTGTAGGGCCAGCGCACCAGCGTCACGACCACTTCATCGGCTTGCGCCATCGCCTCCGTGCCCATGAACAGCGGTGTGCATAGACTTGCCGCCAGCAGTGTCACGGCGATCCGCAGTCTGGCAGGCCTGGTCGGAATCCAAGTCATCATGTCGGTTTTTCCTCGTCTTCTTGGGTCGTTGAGCACGTTGCGGGTTGTCAGCTCACTCCTTGACCCAGGTGAAGTAGGCTGGCAAGACACCCTCCAGGATGGCCGCGGCCGAACGCAGTTCCTCTTCCGGCTCCTCGTTCTCCTCAGCAGCCTCAAGCGCTTCACCGGCCCTTTGCAGGAAGAGCAGCGCCAGGGAGTGGTCGAAGGGCGAGGCCTTGATGCGCCGCTGCCAGTTCTCGAGTTGCAGCCGATGACGCCCGGCGGCGGCGAGAGGCGATTGCCGGGAGAGGATTTCCTGCAGGTGCATCTCTGCCTCCAGCAGCGGAAGCAAGGCGGAAATGGGCTGAACCGTCTTGCCTTCGGCCGCCAATACCTCGCGGGCTTTTTTCAGGGATGCGTTGAGCTGGATGAAGCGGGAGTGCATTTCTATGGCCAGTTCAGGATCCTCGAAGGCCTCTCCGGTGCGCTGCTCCAAGTCGGCCAGTAGAGCAGCCGCCGTTTCGCGAAGGGCCGGCTGCGGACGCCCCTGCGAGACTTTCTGGCCGCGGCACCACTCGGCCCAGCGCAGGTGGGACTGGCCCTGGCCCAAGGCGTAGAGGCCGTAAGACACTGAAGTGCTGTGAGCGTAGAGTCCCGCGGCGTTGACATAGGGCAGGGTCTGCATGAGCGAAATATCGGCCATGGCCCGCACGGCCAGCGGCGTCAGGGTCTCGTCCTTTTCTTGAGCAGGAGAGTCGAGCAGCGCCTGGCGTCTGCTTTCAAGGGTTGCCTTGATGCCGCTCCAGTGGCTCTGAAAAGCATCCGCGTCCTCAGGTTTGTCCTCTTGCCGGCCGTAGGCTTGGGCGGCGCTGAAGAGACCTTCCCAGGCCGAACCCAATCGGTACAGGGCCAGCAGATGGCGGTCGGCGTCAAGCTCCGAATCGACTCTGTCGAGGTCTTCCAGGACGCGTTCCTTGAGCGCTTTGGCCCCCTCTGCGATTTCCAGAGAGGCAGCCTGTGCCCGCAATTCCTCGGATTTGGTTCGAACAGCTTCGCCCAGGGGAAGGGTCCACTCGCTGTCCTGCTGCCGGCGGCGGACGCGCAGCGTCTCGCGGTAGGCTGAGGGCACCGCCGCGTAGGTGACCCTGGCGTCGAACTCCTGAATCAGGAAGTCGTCTTCCCCGCAGTAGGCCTGGCGGAACCGGCTTAGGTCGAGGCCCTCCATGAAGGCCTCCAGTGTTTCTCCCGCCTCCACCGCCGCTTCGGCCTGCTCGATGATGGTCTCCAGCAGGTCGATGTGGAGGTCGAGCAGTCTGCGGTCGCGCTGGGGAAGGCCGTGCCCGGGAATGATGACTTCGAAGTCGAGTTCGCCGATTTCACGCAAGCGGGCCAGCCAACCGCGCGGGTGGCTGCCCGACATGAAGGGGACGGTGGACGTCAGCAGGTCGCCCGTGATGACGATCTTGGATCCCGGCAGGTAGAGGATGGAATCGGCGGCCGTATTGCCGGGGCCGTTGGAAAAGATCTCGACGCGCTCCTCGCCTTCTCCCAGCACCAGGCCCTGGCGGTAGGTGAATGCGGGAGGAGTCAGTTCGACCTGACGCAGTTCCTCCAGGTACTGGGCCGGCATTCCCGTCATCTGGCGGATGCGGTGCCGTTGATCGGGGCGCAGAGGATTGCCGCGTCCATCGTCGTTTTTCTGCAGGGCGTCGAGCCAGGGCTGAGGGTTCTCCATCAGGCGGATCTGTCCCTCCAGGCTGCGCTTGCCCTGATTGGCGATTTCCCGGCTGGTCTCGGCGTGTCCCACCAGGGTCAGGCCGGGAAAAGCGTCCAGGAAGGTGGAGTTGCCGTGGTGATGGTCTCCGTGCCAGTGGGTGTTGACCAGGTAGCGGACGGGCTTGTCGGTGGTGCGGCGTATTTCGGCGATGACGGCCGCGGCCCAGGAAGGGGTGCGTCCCGAGTCCACCACCAGCGCGTCCTGCCCGCGCTCGATAAGGACGATGTTGCCCTGCACCGGATAGAGCAGGATCTCCTGCTGGACGAAGACGGTGACCTGGGGCGCGACCTGGACAGCTTCAAAGCGGCCGCCGGGCCCCGGGTCGTCCTGGGCCGACAGAGTTGCTGCTGGGACGCCGAACTGGCAGAGCGGACCCAGGAGAATCGCCACAAGCACCGCGGCGCTGGTCTTCTTCATGGACTTCAGTTTGTCCGCAGTACGGCGGCAGATCCTGAGAAAAAGATGAAATTTTCCTCCCCCCGTGCTATTTTTCGAGTACCAGGGAGCCGCATCCGATCACGCGTGGACGTTTCTAAAGACTTTTTCGTAGGCGATGTCAGGGTGGAGCCCGAGCTGCACCGGCTCAACTGCGCGGGCCGGATGGAGCGGGTGACGCCCAAGGCCATGCAGGTCTTGCAATGCCTGGCTGCGCGTCCCGGCCAGGTGCTCACCCGCCAGCAGCTTCTGGCCAAGGTGTGGCCGGAGACGGCCGTCAACGAAGAGGTGCTGACGCGCGCTGTTTCCGATCTGCGCAAGGCCCTCGGGGAGACGGCCTCCCAAGCCCGCTTCATCGAAACCATTCCCAAGCGGGGCTACCGACTGGTGGTTCCTGTGCGCCTCCCTGGCGAAATCGACGAGGCTGCACCGCCGTCTGCTGCGGTCGCCCGCGAGGCTCAGGGCCCCTGGAGAGCGCGCTGGCTGCTGCTCGTTCCCCTGGGCCTGGCGGTGCTGGTGGTGGGAACGATGGCTGTCGTCTATTGGGCGGCGCCGCGTCCTCAGGCGCCTCATCCCATCCCGCTGCGCACCCGCCCGCTCACCAGCATGCCCGGACGCGAAGTGCTTCCGGCCTTTTCCCCCGACGGCAATCAGGTGGCCTTCGCCCAGCGCTCCCTGGACGAAGGCGGTTCCTGGAACCTTTTCGTCCGCATGGCCGATGCCGAGAGCCTGCTGCAGTTGACGGACGGTCCCGAACATGACGTGGCCCCCGCCTGGCATCCGGATGGGGACCGCCTCGCCTTCATGCGCTTTGCCGACGACACCTGCTCCATCTACGAGATCCCCTCCCTGGGCGGCGTGCCCATCAAGCTGTCGGACTGCGGAATGAACCAGGCCGTCGACCTGGCCTACTCGCCTGACGGCCGCTGGATGGCCTTTTCCGACCGGCCCGGACAGGGTCAGTCCTTCGCCATCCGGCTGCTTTCCTCCGACGGCCGGGAGAGCCGCTTCCTGCCGCCCCCTCAAGGACAGCACTGGGGCGACAAAGACCCCTCCTTTTCGCCCGACGGCCAATCCGTCGCCTTCACCCGCAGCGTCAGCATGATGACCCAGGACGTCTTCCTGGCTCCCCTGGACGGCGGTCCTGCTGAGCGTCTGACCGGCGATGCCGCGGCCCTTTACGGACACGCATTCACACCCGATGGACGCTCCCTGCTCATGGCATCCAACCGGGGAGGCAGCGGCGGACTGTGGCGCCTCGATCTGCGGACCCGGCTCCTGCAGTGGATGCCGCTGGATATCCCCTGGCCCTCTTTCCCGACCGTGTCGCCCGATGGACGGCGCGTCGTGGTGCAGAGCCGCCGCCAGCAGGCCGACATCGTCCGTCTCGACCTCGAGCAGGGGACGGTTACGGGGGTGGTGGAGACCACCCGAGACGACATCGCGCCCGCCCCTGGCCCCGGGGGACTGCTGGCCTACGCCTCAGACCGCAGCGGCAGCTACGAGATCTGGATGCGGCGCGACGGTCAGGACCGCCGCCTGACCTCCTTCGGCGGGCCCTTCGCCGGCTCGCCCCGCATCTCGCCCGACGGACGCTGGGTGGCCTTCGACGCCCGTCCTCACGGCCATGCCGACATCTACCTGGCCGAAGTCGAGAGCGGACGCCTGCTGCGGCTGACCCAAGCCCGGTCCAGCGAGCTTTCACCCGCCTGGTCTACTGACGGACGCTGGATCTACTTCGGTTCCAACCGGGGAGGCCAATGGCAGATCTGGCGCAGTCCTTTCCCGACTCGGGGTGTGCCGCCGCACCCCAAAGCGGAGCGAGCTTCTTCGTCAACGGTTCTGGCCTCCCAGGACGACCCCTCGACCGGGCCCTTGCTGCAGCAGGTCACTTCCCAGGGCGGCTACAGCGGCTTTCCGGGTTTACGGGGCGAGTACCTCTACCTGATCAAGTACGATCAGCCGGGCCTCTTCCGGTTCCACCTGACCAGCGGACGCGAGACGTTGGTGGAAGCTCTGGCGGAGTTGCGGGGGGAGGGATCGGTGGTGGCCTGCCCGCAGGGGCTCTGCTTCCTGCGCGGCCAGGAGGACTCCACGCTTCTCATCCGCCTCAACCCTGAGAGCGGGCAGGAGGAGGTGCTGCAAACCTTCCCGGCCGGCCGCTGGGGACGCATCGCCCTCGCTCCCGACGGACGCTCCCTCTACGCCGTCCGCCCGGCGGCAGGCGAATCCGACCTGGTCATGGCCGACCTGCCCGCCGCTCCCTAGTGCTGCCGGTCATAAGTTCTGAGCCAGGCCGTCGTTTTTTGTCCCTGAAAGGGACAGATTCGCCAGCCCAGCGACTGTGTTAGAAGTCAAGTCCGGGCTCGCTGAAGGCGAGCGATTCGCCAGCCCAAGGGACTGTGTTAGGAGTCAAGTCCGGGCTCGCTGAAGGCCAGCGATTCGCCAGCCCAGCGACTGTGTTGAAAGTCAAGTCCGGGCTCGCTGAAGGCGAGCGATTCGCCAGCCCAGGGTCAGCCCCGGCGAGCGCAAGCGAGACGGCGGCGCCACCCTGGGTTTCAGACGGCAAATGTGCGAACGCTGAAAGCGTGGGATAACGCCACAGGGTGGCTCAAAACCTCTGACGCACTGCACGAGTGGCTTGAGGGTGCCTGAAACAACTTTTGTTTAAAGTCATCTACTTTGTCAGTCGATAGTGTTAGGGTGGCCTTGCTTGTACGACGGGCCGTCGCCGGGGCTGCGGGGTGCATGCACTCCCGCCCCTCGCGGCGGCCCGCGGGCCTCCCTCTCCACCGCCCCGTTGTTGACTTGGGCTGCTTCAACTCACGTGTTTTCAGCTATCCTTCCTTTATGACTTATTCGAGGATCACGATCGACCCGGCGCAAATGGGCGGGTTTCCCTGTATTCGGGGACTGAGGATTCCCGTGGCCACTGTAGTTTCCATGGTGGCTGAGGGGATGGCCACGACGCAAATCCTCGAGTCCCACTCCCGATCTTGAACGAGAGGACATTGCCGAAGCCTTGCACTTCGCGGCGCAAGCTGTTCGTGACCGGGAATTGCCGCGCTTAGAAACCGCTTGAAGCTCCCCTTTCACTCGTAGCGCAGCACGCCCATGGGGTCGATGCGGGAGGCGCGGGCGGCGGGGAGGAAGCAGGCCAGGGCGGCTGCCGCCAGCAGCAGCAGCGGGGTGAGTGCGAAGGTCATGGGATCGAGGGGTTCCACGCCGTAGAGGGCGCCCGCAAAGAGCCGCGACACCAGCATGGCGGCGAACATGCCCAGCACCAATCCGGTGAGGGCCAGGGTCAGTCCCTGACGCAGGACCAGCCTCAGGACCTGGCTGCGCTCTGCTCCCAGGGCCATGCGCAGGCCGATTTCGCGGTGGCGGCGCGAGACGGCATAAGAGATCACTCCATAAACACCGATCAAGGCCAGCACAAGGGCCAGCAGGGCGAAGGCGCTGAGCAGGATCGCTCCCAGGCGGGGCAGCAGCAGGAAAAAGCCGCGATGCTGCTCGATGGTCTGCATTCCGGCCAGCGGCAAGTTGGGCTCCAGGCTGCGGACCGTCGAGCGCAAGGCTTCAGCCAGGGAGGTCGGTTCGCCTTGCGTACGCACCCAGAAGGTGCGGCGGGGCTCATAGCTCTGCGCCAGGGGACGGAAGAAGAAGGGCATGGGGCTTTCCCCCACGGTGCGGTACCTGCCGTCCTCGGCCACCCCTACGACCTCCACCGGCTGCCGCTCCATTCTCATGCTGAGGAAGAGGCGCTTGCCTATGGGGTTCTGGTCGGGCCAGAGCTGGCCGGCCAGTGTCTCGTTGACCACCATCACCAGGGGTGCATCCTGGGTGTCCTGCTCGGTGAATCCGCGTCCCGCCACGATGCGGGTGCCCAGGGTCTTGAAGAAGTCGGGGCCTACCAGGTTGCTGGAGATGATGTAAGGATCCTCCGACCCGTCGGGGCGTCCCTCGGGAAGGTAGAGCGAGCGGGAAGCGTTGGCCCCCGACAAGGGCACGATCATGGAGCTGCTGACCGACTCGACCCCGGGCAGGGCCTTGAGGTCCTGGCGCAGGCGCTGGTAGAAGGCCCGTCCCTGCTCGGGCGTATAGCCCAGCAAGCTGAGGTCGAGGGTCATGAAAATGAGGTTGTCCGACTCGATTCCGGTACGGAACTTCTGCACCTCCTGAAGGCTGCGGACGAAGAGCCCGGCGCCCACCAGCAGCACCACCGACAGCATGACCTGAGCCATCACCAGCAGCCGGGGCAGGGTGAGGCGGCGCGTCCCCAGGGCGCTCGGTTCGCCGCCCCGCAAAACCGACTGCAGATCGGTGCGCGAAGCCTTGAACGCGGGAGCGATCCCGAAGACCAGTCCGGCGGCCAGAGAAATGGCGGCGGTGAAAGCGATGACGGTCCAGTCGAGCTGGATATCGATCTTCAAGGGGAAGTCGAAGGTGCTGGGCAGCAGGTTGCGCAGCAGTCCCGCGAAAGCGTAAGCCAGCACCAGACCCAGCACTCCCCCGAAGAAGGCCACCAGCAGGCTCTCGGTCAGCAGTTGTTGCAGCAGCCCCTTGCGTCCGGCGCCCATGGCCATGCGGACGCTCAACTCGCGGCCCCGCGCCGCTCCCCGCGAAAGCATCAGGTTGGCCACGTTGGCGCAGGCGATGAGCAGCACGAATCCCACCAGGCCCAGCAGCATCAAGGCGAAAAAGTTGACGTTGTCGGCCTGCTGCGGATTGATGCGCGAGCCTTGCTCGCTCACCAGCAGGGCCCTCACGCCTTGGTTGGCATCGGGATACTCCTCGGCCAACCGCTGCATGATGCCGGCGAACTCGGCGCGGGCCTCCCGCAACGACACTCCCGGCTTGAGGCGCCCCAGCGTTTCCAGCCAATGGCCGCGCGAGTTGCGCCAGTCGAATCCCGCTTGGCGCGGATTGGCCACGTCGTGCATGGAAAGAGGCAGCCACACGTCGAAGCGTATGGGGAAACGGCTCCCCAGAAATCCCTCCGGCATCACTCCCACAACCTGCAGGCTGGCCCCGTTGAGGATCACCTCGCGTCCCAATACGTCGGGGTCTCCCCCCATCTGATTCTGCCAGAGCCCGTGACTGATGATAGCCACCTGGTTTCCCCGGTCGATGTCTTGCTCGGTGAAGACCCGCCCCAACAGGGGCTCCACCCCCACTACTTTGAAGAAGTCGGTGGTCACCAACTCGCCGGCCACGTACTGGCTCATTTGGCCGGGAGGAGCGATGCCCAAACTGACCATGCGCCGTCCGGCCAGGTATTGGAAGGACTCGCTCTGAGCCCGGAAATCGCGCAGATCGGCATTGCTGAACTCGTGAGGGAAATTGGCGTGGTCGTCGAGCGAGAAAATGATGACCAGGCGATCCGGATCCTCTCCCGGCAAGGGCTTGAAGAGAATGCTGTGGACGGCGCTGAAGATGGCGCTGTTGACGCCGATCCCTAAAGCCAGAGTGAGGATGCAGACCAAGGCGTAGGTGTGGTTGCGGGCCAAGGTCCGGGCTGCGAATTTGAGGTCTTGCCAGAGGCGTGTAAGCATCGTTCCTCCTCGAAAACGGTTGATCTCCCGGCGAAAGGATTGCGTGACAGGCTTCAAGATGACGGCGCTGCGGCGCCGGATGCCGACTTTCAAGGCGTCTCCCAGGACGTCGCGCCAGTAGGTGAGCGTCCCCCAGGGTCGCCGGTAGCGCTCTTCCCTCCGCTGCAGGTGCAGGAAACGCTGCATCTCGCCGCCGTGACGGCGCCGCAGATCGCGCGGATAGGCCAGCAGGGCCATGTGCAGCAGCAGGTTGTCGAGCCATCGCGGCATCAGGTTCAGCTCCGCTTGCGTTGGGCCAGAATGCGTCGGGTGCGGGCGTAGCGGACGATGTCCTCCAGCCGCTTCAGCTCGGCCTCCAGGACCAGGCGCCCCAGTTCGCTGATTCCGTAGCAGCGCCAGCGCGAACTGGCCATTTCGTCCTCGGGCTGCTCATCGGACTCGAAGATCAATTCGTACTTGTGCAGACGCTGCAAGGCTTCGTAAAGCGTCCCCGCACCCAGGCGCACTTCTCCATCGGTGCGTTTCTCCACGCTGCGCTTGATGGCGTAGCCGTGGCACTCGCCTTCTTCGGCCAGCGCCAGCAGGATGTTGAGCGAGGATTGAGGCAGCGGAATATGCTTGGCGACTTTTTCTCTCGATGAAGCCATTTTGACTCTCCCGGTCGAGTCTCCGTCTCTCCTTGACGGATGACCCGAAGGCTTGTTAACAGCCATTGTCGAAAACCGATCATCGGGTATCGATTATCGGAACCCGAGCATACTGTACCACACTCTACGGGCCCGTCTCGCAAAAGGTTCGATGGCCGGATCGGGATTTGACGGGAAGGGGTAATAGCGACTAGATTGGGCGCTTGATTTTGAAAGCGAGGAACAGGACTCATGAGCGATAACGGTAAGCGAGTGAATCCGCCCGATTGGGGCGAGAAGATCGGATATTCAGACGGCAAACTGCAGGTTCCTGACCAACCCATCATTCCCTTTATCGAAGGCGACGGCATCGGGATCGACATTTGGCCCGCCACCCGGCGTGTGCTGGATGCCGCCGTGGAACAGTCCTACGGCGGATCGAAGAAGATCGCCTGGGCCGAAATCTACGCCGGCGAAAAGGCTCACGACAGGTTCGGAGAGTGGCTGCCCAACGAGACGGTGGAGGCCATCCGCGAGTACCGCGTGGCCATCAAGGGCCCCTTGACGACTCCAGTCGGAGGCGGCATCCGCAGCCTCAACGTGACGTTGCGCAAGGTGCTCGACCTCTTCGCCTGCGTACGCCCCTGCCGCTGGATCGAAGGCGTCCCCTCGCCGGTCAAGGAGCCGGGCAAGCTGGACGTGGTCATCTACCGCGAGAACACCGAGGACGTCTACGCCGGCATCGAGTGGATGGAGGGCAGCAAGGAAGCCGCCGCCATCATCGGCTACATCGCCGAACGCTTCGAGAAGCCCATCCGCGAGGACTCGGGAATCGGCATCAAGCCCATCTCCATCACCGGAACCAAGCGCCTGGTTCGCATGGCCATCGAGCACGCCATCGAGCACGAGCGGGCCAGCGTGACTCTGGTGCACAAGGGCAACATCATGAAGTTCACCGAGGGCGCCTTCCGCGACTGGGGATACGAGGTGGCCAGGGACGAGTTTGCCGATCAGTGCATCACCGAGGACCAACTGTGGGACGAGCACGGGGGCCAGCGTCCCCAGGGCAAGGTGGTGATCAAGGACCGCATTGCCGACGCCATGTTTCAGCAGGTGCTGCTGCGTCCTGACGAGTACGACGTGATCGCTCTGCCCAATCTCAACGGCGACTATCTCTCCGACGCTTGCGCGGCCCAGGTGGGCGGACTGGGAATGGCTCCCGGCGCCAACAAAAGCAGCGACACGGCCCTCTTCGAAGCCACCCACGGCACCGCTCCCAAGTACGCCGGACAGGACAAGGTCAATCCCGGCTCGCTGATTCTATCCGGCGTCATGATGCTGGAGCATCTGGGATGGCAGGAGGCCGCCGACAAGGTCAACCGCGCCATGGCCCGGACCATCTCGCAAAAGCGCGTCACCTATGACCTTGAACGCCAGATGGAAGGCGCCACCAAGGTCTCGACCAGCGAGTACGCCTCGGCCATCATCGAGAACATGTAGCCCCCTCCTTCGCCAGAGGCTACGAAGGGCAAGGCTACCAGGGCAGCGAGGCTACGGAGGACAGGCAGCGACTGTGTTGCAAGTCAGGTTCCGGGCTCCCTGAAGGGGAGCGATTCGTTAGCCCAGGATGGATGCCCGCGGCAAGCGAAGCGCGGCAAGGGCGGAACCCTGGGTTACGGATTTACGCACTAAGTAACCCTGAAGGGGTGGAATAACGCCGCACTCCGCCTCGCCGCAAGGGAGTTCTTGAGGTGTGAAAATGAAGACCAAGATCACTGTCATCGGAGCCGGACACGTCGGAGCCACCACTGCCCAGCGCCTGGCTGAGAAGCACCTGGGCGACGTGGTTCTGGTGGACGTGGTCGAGGGCATGCCTCAGGGCAAGGCCCTCGACCTGGCCCAAGCGGGCCCGGTAGAAGGCTATGACGCCTGTCTCGAGGGAGCCAACTCTTACGGCGACACGGCAGGTTCGGACATCGTCATCATCACCGCCGGCCTGGCCCGCAAGCCGGGGATGAGCCGCGACGACCTGCTGCTCAAAAACGCCTCCATCGTCCACGAAGTGACCGAGAAGGTGGTGCGTTCTTCTCCCGACAGCATTTTGATCATCGTCAGCAATCCGCTGGACGCCATGTGCCACGTGGCCAAGGCGGCCAGCGGATTCGACCGCCGCCGCGTCATCGGCATGGCGGGCATCCTCGACTCGGCCCGTTTCCGTACCTTCATCGCCCGCGAACTCGACGTTTCGGTCGAGAGCACCCACGCCTTTGTGTTGGGAGGTCACGGAGACACCATGGTGCCCTTGCCGCGCTATTCCACCGTGGCGGGCGTCCCCATCACCGAACTGATCCCTCCCGACCGCATACAGGCTTTGGTCGAGCGCACCCGCAACGGGGGCGCCGAGATCGTCAAGCTGCTCAAGAGCGGCAGTGCCTACTACGCCCCCTCGGCGGCCGCCGTGGAGATGGCTGAATCGATTCTGCTCGACCGCAAAAAAATCCTCCCCTGCGCCGTTTGCCTGCAAGGCGAATACTCGGTCAGCGGCCTCTTCCTGGGCGTCCCCGTCAAGCTGGGCCGGGACGGCCTGGAGGAGATCTTCCAGATCAACCTCACTACCGACGAAAAATCCGACCTGCAGCGCTCCGCCTCCGCAGTCCAAGAACTCGTCGACGTCCTCCGCAACAACGGCTACCGGGTCTAGGCCCCGGTCTCTGTTTCCGCGCTCCAGGACAGGTTGAAGAGAGCTTCAGGTTCGTCTCCGAAACGGTCCACGAAAGCCAAAGCATGCTCTGCGCAGCACCTGACATAGGCGGGCCAACCGCTTGATTCGGGACAGTTGTAGTTGCTGCTGGCGATCCACTTGGCGTCGGAGCCCTGCGGATTCCACAGTTCAACACCGACCACCGCCAGGCCGGAATCGCGCAGTTTCGAGATGACCTCACGACAGCTAGCGGGTTCCCAGGCGTCCTCGCCGGAGAGCTGGAGAGCCTTGGCCGCCAGATCCGGGCCAATAATGGCCGAGCATCTCTTCCTCAACTGCATTCTCCCTTTTCTGAAGTTCCGGCTTTCACCTTTTCCGGTCTCCGAAGAAGCTTCTGTTCGAGGCCGGCTGAAAGGGACTTTCTCATCTTCTCTTCGTTCCAGCCCTAAGCAGCGAAATCCTGTCAAGGCGCCGTCACAGAAGGTATGATGCCTGATCATGAAAAAGGTGGGGCTTGGAATGGCGGTTAGTTGGATTTTTTTGCTTCCCGCGTTGGCGCAGCGTGATTTGGGGGTGCGACCGACCGACTCGGGGGGAGCCTTGTCGCCTGAGCAGGCGGCTTATGACGTGCGGCATTACTCCTTGGAGTTGAAGGTCGATCCCGAGGAGAAGACGATCGAGGGGGCGCTGACGGTGACGGCCGATATCGTCCATCCGGCGCCGCGGCTGGTGCTCGATCTGGATGATCCGCTCAAGGTGAGGGCGGCGGCCTTGTTGACCGAGGCGGGGGAGCAGCAACTCGATTTCACCCGTCCCTCCGGGCAGCTATGGATCGACTTTCCGCTCACCCGCCAGCCCGGCGAGACCGTGCGGGTGCGCATCGACTACGGCGGCAAGCCGCGGGTGGCGCCGCGTCCGCCCTGGGTGGGCGGTTTCGTGTGGTCGCAGACCGCCGACGGACGGCCCTGGGTGGGGGTGGCCTGCCAGCAGGACGGCGCCGACCTGTGGTGGCCGGTCAAGGACCACCCCTCGGACGAGCCCGACAGCATGGATGTGCGCTTCACCGTCCCGCCGGGGCTGGAGGCGGCCTCCAACGGGGTTTTGAAAAGCGTCGAGGACGCCGGCCAGGGCTGGCGCACCTTTCACTGGCACGTCGCCAATCCCATCAATGTCTACAACGTCACCCTCAACCTGGCCCCCTACCGCACCATCAGCGAGACCTATCAAAGCCTGGGCGGAGAGGAAGTGCCCATGACCTATTGGGTGCTGCCCGAGAACTACGAAAAGGGGCTGGGACTGATGAAGGAGATGCACAAGCATCTGCGCTTTCTGGAATCGAAGCTGGGGCCCTATCCCTTCCGGGCCGAGAAGTATGGCGTGGCCGAGACGCCCTACCTGGGGATGGAGCACCAGACCATCATCGCCTACGGCAGCGACTATTCCCACAATGAATACGGATTCGACTGGCTCCACTTTCACGAACTGGGACACGAATGGTGGGGCAACCTGGTCACCGTCCCCGACTGGAACGACTTCTGGATCCACGAGGGCCTGTGCTCTTACATGGAGGCCCTTTACGCCGAGGAACTGGGAGGCCCCGAGGCGCTCACCCGCTGGATGAGGGGCATCCGCCACCGTTTGCGCAACCTGCAGCCGGTGGCGCCCCTGGAGGCTCAGACCACCATCGAGAAGTACTTCGTGCCTCCCGACTACACCTCCAGCGACGGCGACGTCAATTTCAAGGGAAGCTGGATCGCCCATTCGCTGCGCTGGGTGATGGGCGATGAAGCCTTCTTCCGTTTGCTGCGCCGGCTGGCTTACCCTGATCCGCGCATGGAGCAATGGACCGACGGCCGCCAGACCCATTTCAAGACCACCTCCGACGTGCGCCGCATCGCCGAACGTCTTTCAGGCCAGGACCTGAAATGGTTCTTCGACGTCTACCTTCGCCAGTCCAAATTGCCTGAACTGATCTCGCGCCGCCGGGGAGATCGCCTGACCCTGTCCTGGCGGGTCCCGGACGACCTGCCTTTCCCCATGCCCGTGGAGATTTCCGTCGACGGAAACACCCGCCGGGTCGAAGTCCCTGCCCAAGGCGCCCAAGTGACGCTTCCTCCCCAGGCCAGCCTGGAAATCGACCCCAACGCCTGGCTCCTGCACCGCTAGGGATAGCGAGCAGCCTCATACCGCCGAGAGCGATTAGGCCTTTAGCGCGGTCGCTGAAACTTGATTCGTGTGTGAACTTGTTGGCCACCTAGTGGCCCTAGTGCACTGTCCCTCCCGTGGGAGGCGCATCCTTGCGGCGATCCAGGAAGCGTTTCAAGGCGTCACTATGCTCCCTGCGGGCGGGGCGCCCCAATGAGAACTTGGTGACGCAAATCACACTTTCGCGGGCAGCCAGCCGCAAATCGGTGTAAAGTATGGGAGCGAGCTATGCGAATACCGGGTATCGACATTTCGGCTCACACGGTGGCCGATCTCTACACTTCTCAGGCGCCGCGGCCCAACCGGGCGGCGCGTCCGCGGGTGGAGAAGATCGACGAACTCGACCGTCACAATCAGCTCAAATCCCGCCGCCGTACCGACTCCGGCCCAGCCGGAGGCAACCCGAGCAACCTCCCCACCATCCGCCGCTTCGACACCTACGACCTCAAAGCCCGCTCCTCCGACGTCCCCCTAACCCCCGGCCGGATCCTCAATATCCGCGCTTGAGATGTGCCCGGTTGGTTAGCATTTCAGCAGTTTTCTCTATTGTTTAGGGGTGGTGCGTCTATTGCAGCGTTTCGGGACGTCTTGGGCCGGAAAGGAGCGTTCCAGGTCTTCCGTGGAACCAAAGGGAGACGGCCTCGTAGTATTCGGGGTAGATGCTAGAATCGAAGCGCATGAAACCATCCGCAGGAACGCCCGGGAACTCGGGGCAAAGACTGAAGCGGTCTCTGGGGGCTTGGGCAGCCGGGGCTTTCGTCGTCACCAACATGATCGGAACGGGGATCTTCACCATCCCCGCCTTTGTGCGCTGGCAGACCGGCAGCGGACTCTCGGCCCTGGGCGTATGGGCGGCCGGCGCCTTGCTGGCCTTGTGCGGAGCCTTCTGCTACGCTGAGCTGGCCACGCGCATGCCGCGGGTGGGAGGCGAGTATCATTACCTGACCCGCATCTACGGGCCGGTGTGGGGATTTCTGAGCGGATGGATGTCGTTCCTGGTGGGCTTTTCAGCCGCCGTGGCCGCCGCTTCCATCGGGGCCGGAGCCTACCTCATGGCCATCTTGGGGAGTGATCCCAACCAGGTCGTGATTCCCGCAACCGGCATTACCCGGGTGGCCTTGCTGGCCTGCCTCATCGTCCTGCTGCTGGGATTCGTCCATTCGGGAGGACTGCGCCCCGGCGGACGCTTGCAGAGCACCCTGGCCGCTCTCACTTTGGGGGCCATCGCGGTGCTGGTGGTGGCGGGCCTGGGCAGCGGACGCGGGGAATGGCAAGGGGTCACGGCCGCCACCGTCGCCCACGGAAGCTGGTGGGTGGCTTTGATCCAGGTCAGCTTCGCCTACTCGGGATGGAATGCCGCCGCCTACCTGGCCGGCGAAGTGCACCGTCCCGGACGCACCCTGCCGCGGGCCCTGCTGGGAGGCACCCTGGTGGTGGGCGCCGCCTACCTGGCCCTCAACATCCTCTTCCTCTACGCTCTGCCGGGAGGATCCTGGGAGCGCAACATCGCCGTGGGACAGGAGGCGGCCCAAGCCTTGTTCGGATCGCTGGGCGGAGACGCCATCACGGCCCTTATCATCCTGGCGATTCTGGGCTCGATCAGCGCCATGACGGCCGCCGGACCCCGGGTCTACTACGCCATGGCCCGCGACGGACTGGCGCCTTCCTTTTTCGGACGCCTGAGCGCCCGCAGCGCCCCCGCCGCCGCCATCCTTTCCCAGAGCGCCGTGGCCGCCTGCCTGGCCCTGACCGGAGCTTTCGAAAGCCTGCTCATCTACATCGGTTCGGTGCTGCTGCTCTTCAACGCCCTGGCCATCGCCGGAGTCTTCGTAGTGCGCAAGCGCTTTCCCCACAGCAAGCCGGCCTTCTCCGTGCCGGGCTACCCGGTCACTCCTCTCCTTTTCCTGGCCGTCGTCCTGGTCTCCTGGATCCGGGCCCTCATCGACGAGCCGCTTCCGACCGGACTGGCTCTGTTCACCCTGCTGGTGGGAGTCGCCTTCTATTGGGTGGGCGTCAATCAGCGCTGGATCACTTACTCGCCTCCCCACGAGGCCGAGACCGAGGGCGAAGCCGAAGCCGCCTAGGGCCACTAGGTGGCCAACAAGTTCACACACGGGTCAAGTTTCAGCGACCGCGGTGAAGGCTCAATTGCCCTCGGCGGTATGAGGTCGCTCGCTACCAGCTAGCCGTTTGAGAACCGGCCCTGATGAATAATCCTTCCCCAGGTTCGTACTCGGTCCTGAAGTGGCGTACAATTCGATAGCGAAACCGAAACAACTCTTGGGGAGGAAGCCTTCCCCCATTTCACCCTTCGAGGCGATGGCGACTGAAGCAGCAGACGCGGATCTTCTACGGCAGGTGCGGAACGGACGGCCCGAAGCCTACAATCAGATCTTCAAGCGCCACCGCGACCACGCCTTCGGATTGGCCTACTACTACACCAAGAACAAGGAAGACGCCCTCGACGTGGTGCAGGACGCCTTTATCAAGGCCTACCAGAATCTCAACCGCTTCGACCTCAAGCGCGAGTTCGGGCCCTGGCTGCTGACCATCGTGCGCAACCAGGCCATCGATCTGTTGAGAAAGCGCAACCGCCGCCGCTCCGAGGACCTTCCGGAAGTCTTGCCCGACCGCAAAGCCCAAAGTAAGACCGAGGGCGGTTTGCTGCGCATGGAGATCCGCAACGCCTTGGACCGGCTGCCGCCCGAGCAGCGGGAGATCATCTTTCTCAAAGATTATCAAGGACACAGTTACGCCGAGATCGCGGAAATTCAAGAGATTCCGCTAGGAACCGTCATGTCGCGCCTTCACCACGCGCGCAAGAAACTGATTCGATATTTGGACGGCAGCGATGCTTAGTCACGAGGAAAAAGAAGTCTATCTGTCGGGATACCTGGACGGGGAACTGCCCCTGCAGCAGCGCCAGGAAGTCGAGGCCATGCTGGAATCCGACCCCGACATGCAGGAGCTCTACGGCAAGCTCCAAAAGATCAAGGGCGAAGTGCGCAGAGCCGCTGCCATGAGCATTGAAACGCCCACCGGCGAAGACTGGGCCGACATCCAAAACTCCCTGGCCGGGCGCGCCAGCCGCCGCCTGGGAGGCCTGATCCTGTCGGTGTGGATGATTATGGTGACCCTCTACGGCCTCTACTGGTACGCCTTTGAAACCCAGGACTCGCTGCTGGAAAAAGTCGTCGTCTTCGGTTTGATCAGCGGCATCGGACTGCTCTTCTTCTCGGTGCTCTCCGAGCGCATCAAAGAAAGCCGTACCGACCGCTACAAGGGAGTTCACCGATGATTCTCGCCACCACCGATACCCTCAAGGACAGCGAAATCGTCAGGACCGTCGGTCTGGTTCGCGGCAACTCGGTGCGCGCCCGCCATCTGGGCAAAGACATCGTGGCCTGGATGCGCAACCTGGTGGGCGGAGAGGTGCACGAATACGTCAAGCTGACCGCCGAAGCCCGCGAACAAGCTCTCGACCGCATGGTGGAAGAAGCCGAGCGCCTGGGAGCCAACGCCATCCTGGCCGTGCGCTTTTCCACCTCCTCGGTGATGGGGGCCGCCGCCGAAATGGTGGCCTACGGCACCGCCGTCATCGTCAAGGAACGCGATTGACTCCCGCCAAGCGCCAACTCCCACCGCCCAAGATCCAACTCACAAGCCTCACGGCCCGCCTAGTGCTGCCGGTCATAAGTTCTGAGCCGGGGCCCCCCTCCGTTCTTGTCCCTGACAGGGACAGATTCGCCAGGGAGTGTGTTAGAAGTCAAGTCCGGGCTCGCTGAAGGCGAGCGATCCGCCAGTCCAGCAACTGTGTTAGAAGTCAAGTCCGGGCTCGCTGAAGGCGAGCGATTCGCCAGCCCAGGGTCAGCCGCGGCGAGCGCAAGCGAGACGGCGGCGCCACCCTGGGTTTTAAGACGGCAAAGGTCTGAACGCTGAAAGCGTGGGATAACGCCACAGGGTGGCTGAAAACGTCTGACGCACTGCACTAGCTGGTCAGGATCGATCGCCGGAAGTCGGGAGCTGCGCAAGCGAACCGGCGTCTTTTTGCAGAGCGGCTCGCAGCGAGGAAGCGCTTTCCAGGAGGCGGCGGGCCTCTTCGGCCCGGCAATGATGTCGCGCCATGACCAGGGCCACGGCCACCGTCCCGCCCCTCTCCAGCAACTCGGAAGCCCGTTCCTCGCTCACCCCCGCCGCCTCGCGCACGATTTCGAGGCGCCGCCGCGAGAGCTTGCGGTTGCTGGGGGCGATGTTGATCATCCATTTTCCGTAGACATATCCCAGACGGGTCATGGCCAGGGTGCTGAGCATGTTGAGGACGGTCTTCTGGGCGGTGGCCGCCTTGAGGCGGGTGGAGCCGGCGATGACCTCGGGACCCGTGTCGGCCACGATGGCGATGTCGACCACCTTGACCATTTCGCCGGAAGGATTGCAGGTGACGGCTACGGTGAGCGCCTTTCTGCGCTTGGCGAAGCGCATCGCGCCCAGGGTGTAAAGAGTGTTTCCGCTGGCGCTGACGCCCACCACGGCATCGCGCTTGTTGAAGGTGCGGCGGCGCAGATCGGCCGCGCCCCGCTGAGGATCGTCCTCGGCCCCCTCGCTGGACTCGTAACAGGCCTCATATCCGCCCGCCAGCACCGCCTGCACCTTTTCAGGATCGCTGCCGAAGGTGGGCGGGCATTCAACGGCGTCCAGCACTCCCAGCCGTCCGCTGGTACCCGAGCCGACATAGATGAGGCGCGCTCCCTCGCCGAGCCGCCGGGCAATGGCGTCGGCCGCTTCGGCCACCTTGGGCAGAGCCCTCTCCACGGCCTCGATGGCGCGCCGGTCCTCCCGGTTCATCAAGCGAAGAGCCTGCAAGGTGGGCATCCGGTCGAAATCGGAGGAATCGGCCAGTGAGCGTTCCGTTGACGGCCCCTCGAAGTGGGCACCGGACTCCTCGGCGGAATTCTGCCCAGGCGGGGCAGATGTTCGTTCCTCGCTCATGAGAGTTCCCTCGCCTCTAGATCGTCGGTTGAGTGGGAGCGAACTCACTCTACCATAGCGATGGAGTCAGAGGGAATTGCAAATAGTCGTTTAACGGGGATTTCTGTAAATATCTTGTAAGCACGTCTAATGTTTTGCCCATACTCCAAGACTCTTGGGTTAAATGATCAACTCAAACCCCCATCAATAAGTGCTTTTTCGCCTATTGGCGAGAGGACTTGGCAAAGTGCTTCATGCTTCGTCCAGTGCTTCGCCGAGCAGTTCCACAGGGTGTTGAGCCCGGATACTCAGCCCCAGTGTCTTTATTCCATAGCGAAACTGCAGCAAGCAGCCAGGGTTGGCGCTGACAATTCGGTCGGGTTGCACTGAGAGGAGTTCTTTCATCTTGCGCTGCAAGAGCCGTTCCGACATTTCAGGCTGATGCAGGGTGTAGAGTCCCGCCGCCCCGCAGCAGCGGTCGGCATTGGGAACGGGGGGCAGGCGCAGCTCGGGAATGCTCTTGAGAAGCTGGCGCGGCTGGCTGCTGACGCGCTGTCCGTGGAGAAGGTGGCAGGCGTCGTCGTAGGCCGCCGTCAAGGGCAGCGGACGCAGAGTCCAGCGGGGTTGCAGCTCGGCCAGCCATTGGCTGATGTCCTTGACGCGCAGGGCGAAGCGGCGGGCTTGCTGGTTGTCGGGTTTCCAGTGAGGATAGTCCTTGAGGGCGGCCCCGCAGCCCGCCGAATTGACCACGATGGCGTCCAGATCATCGCCGAAGGCGGACAGGTTGCGCTGGGCCAGACGGCGGGCCCGGGAGTGAAGTCCGTCATGACTGTGGAGGGCTCCGCAGCAAGTCTGCCCGCGGGGCACCACCACCTCGCATCCGGCCTTGCGGAGCACTTCGATGCTGGCCCGGTGAACCTCGGGAAAGAGCACGGGCATGACGCATCCGCTCAGGAATCCCACCCGCTTACGGGCCGTTCCGCGGGCCGGGTAGAAGTCCTTCAGGCGCTCTTGAGGCGGCACTTCGGGCAGCTTGGCTTCGGCCTGGCGCAGGGAGGGAACAAGGCCCAGCACCCGGCTGGAGCGGACCAGCCGCTGCAGCCCGCTGCGCTGGTAGAGGCGCAGCAGACGTGCCGACGCCCGCAGCCGTCCGGGGTGGGGCAGAAGACCGTCGAAAGCCAGGCGGGCCAGCCATCCCGGCGGATTCTCCCGGCGCCAGCGGTCACGGGTGGCGGTCAGCATCAATTCGTAGCGGACGCCCGAAGGACAGGCGCTTTCGCAGGCCCGGCAGGCCAGGCATCCGTCCAGATGCGCCAGCGCCGCCTGGTCCAGTTCGATACGTCCCTGCTCGGCCGCCCGCATGATGTGGATGCGTCCGCGGGGGGAATCGGGTTCGCTTCCCAGCTCCTGGTAGGTGGGGCACTTGGGCAGGCACAGTCCGCAGTGGATGCAGTCCAGGTTGACGGCAAAAGGGTCGTCGTCGAGCACTTTCCGGCTTTGGCTGGCAGCCATGGGGAAATCTCCAGAGCCTGCGCCTTGAGGCAGATCACATTCGTCCGGGGTTGAGCACTCCATGCTGATCGAAGGTCTGTTGCAGTCTCTTCTGCAGGACCTTGAGGGGCGAGGGAGTCCCCCACACGTCGATCCGCGATTTCACTTCGGCAGACCCCTTCCAAAGGATAAGGGAATCCTGGTTGAGATTCCAACGCTGGCGCAGCGCCTGCACCTGACCTGACAGATCCTCGTCTTCCCTCACGAAGGCGAGCAGGCTGGCGCGCTGAAAGCTGCCGGTTAGGGAAAGCTGGCGGGCGGAGGCGTCCAGATGGCTTTCCAGATCGGCGGCCGCCTGGGCCAGGTTGGCCTGACGGGTGTTGATGAGCAGCGCCGCCCAGCCGTTGCCGGGCGCCAGCAGTTCCCGCTGCTGCCGGCTCCAGTCTTTCCAGAAGAGCTCCTCCTCATCGCCTTCCAGCCACGCCGCAAGATTGCCTTCGGCCTCGATGCGGCGGCGCTTGTAGGCTGCCGTCGCGGGAGCGTCGAGGAGGCGGACGGCCAGTATCCACCCGGCCTCCGACAACTGGGCCGGAGCAGCGGCCCGCAGTCGCCCGGAAAGGACCTGCAGAGCCGCCGGAGCGGCCTCGTCGCGCAGGCGTCGCGCGCTGCTCAGCAGATCGGACAAGGTGCCGAAAGCCATCAACCCGCTGCTGCGACCTCCCCGCAGCGGACGCACCTTGAAGACCAGGCGGGTCAGTACTCCCAGCGTACCCAGCGAGCCGCAATAGAGCTTGCACAGGTCGTAGCCGGCCACATTCTTCACCACTTTGCCGCCGGCATGGCTGAGGATTCCCTCGGGGTGCAGCACCTCGACCCCGATCAGGGACTCGCGAGGCCCGCCCAGCTCGCCCGAGAAAGGCGACTCCAAGGCCGCCGCCACTGTGCCTCCGACTGTGGAGTCGGGGGCGTGGAAAGGCAGGAAGGGAAGGAACTGGCCCTCCTCCTCCAGGCGCCGGCTGAGGACGCCCAGCGGGCAGCCCGCTTCAACCTCGACCATCATGTCGCCGGGAGAATAGTCGAGGATGCGGCCCCAGCGGCGCAGCCAAAGAATGTCGCTGACCTTGTCGGGGAGGCCTCCTATGAACCAGTGGCTGCCGCTTCCGGCCACCAGCACGCCGCTTCCCGGATGATTTTTTTCTTTGAGCCAGGCGCGGGCTTCTTCCACGTCGTGAGGCGCGAAGACGGGGGGCATGGGCTGCTGCGAGATCCATCGGTAGGCTTGTTTGAGCTCCTCCACGGCATGAGATTGTAGGCAATCGCATGCCGCGGCTCAATACGCTCAACGCGCAGCCTGCTTACGGGCGGCCCCGTCCGACTCGCGGAACTTGCTGAGGATGGTGCGCTTGCCGACTTCGCTGAGCAGGGTGGTGAGAAAAATCTCGAAGCGGTGGAGCGCGAAAGGCCGCTCGGCAGGATCGCATTCGTCCAATTCCTGCACGAAGTCTTCGATGTCCTGCCAGTCCTTGAAAAAGAGCAGCCGTTTGGAGGTCTTTTCGAAGTGGACGAGGGTGGCCAGCACCTGCGAGAAGCTCTCGTCCTTGCCGTCGTCCCGAGCCGACTTGGCCATGTCGTGCAGTTGAGTGAGTTCTTCGATCAGCTTGAGGGTCTGCTTGTAGAGATGGCGCATGTCCTCGAACAGCCGCCGCTCGTCGAAATCGGGATTGAGCAGGTGGACCAGGTTGATGAAGCACTCCCGGAAGGCGTTCTGCACCAGCCCCAACGCGTCCTCCATCTCGGCGTAGGCTTTGCGGACCCGCTCCTCGTCGGCCACGTTTTCGAGCCTTTCCTCGAAGACCTTCTTGGTCTCCATCTTGAGGGCGAAGGTGGTGCTGAAGATGGCCTCCACGATTTCAGGCTGGTAGCGGTCGAGGTAGTCGCGCGACTCGCTGAGCAGGTCGAGAAAGCGCTGGTAGGCGTGAAAGCAATATCCGAAAAGCACCAGCAGCTTGCGCACGCGAAATTGGCGGCGCATCTCTTCCTGGATGTAACGGATCAACTGAAGGATGTGGAAGAAGTCGAGGAAGATCCGTTCCACCTGCTCCTGCACGCCGGGCATCTCCAGAGAAAGGACGATGTCGCGCTGCACCAGGTAGCGGAATTCGGAGTTGCTGGCTCCCACGCCCAGATTCTTGAAAGCCTCGCCTTGACGAAACTGCTCGATGCGGTTGGTGAGGATCGATCCCAGCGACTTGAACTCCAGCCGCGAGAAGTGTTCCAGTCGCAGCGTGCTGGTGCCCACGATCCGGAATTGTTCGAGAAAGTCCCAGAAGTCGAGAAAGCCGGCCATCTCGGCCTGCAGCTTGCGGATGCGGCGGGCCTCCAGGCGGGGGTCTTGATCGGAATGGATGGCGATGGTGGGATCGGCCATCTTGTAGTGTTCCAGTTCCCGGCGCAGCAGGGCGTCGGCCAGCGTGAGCAGGTCTTGCACGATCTGCATCGAGGTGCGCACGTCGACCAGGAAGTTGCGTTGCAGCTCTTCGCCATTGAAGCCGAAGGGCAGCCCAGGTTTACCGTGGAAAACGACCAAGGCGTCCAGCCACATGTCGAACTTCTTGAAATCGCTGAGATGAAAATAGTCCGCCATAAACTACGTCCCGGCTTTGCCGCCCCTTCACTTTCTTATCGACAGCAGGGCCCAGGGTCTTAATCGGCCGCCTCTCACTTGCCCGCGCAGCCCCCCCTTGCTCCCCTTGTAAAGAGAGGTCAATACCTTCAGACTGTGGGGCAGTCCGATGAACGAACATTCGCGCGAAGGCCGGCTGCCCTTGTTGCCGGTGAAGAATAATGTCCTCTTTCCCTACTTGCTGATGCCCCTCTCGGTGGG